>JASFFJ010000854.1:0-3270 GCA_050124355.1 Desulfobacterales bacterium
GCTGACGCAATTGAAAAGTGTCGTCTTGCCGGCGCCATTGGGGCCGATGAGGCCGACGATCTCCCCTTCATTTATGGACAGACCGACCTGTCTGAGAGCTGCCAGCCCACCGAATGTCACCGAAAGGGCTTCGATTTGAAGAAGGCTCATGGGATTGCATCCTCCGCGGTGGACTGTTTGTCAGCCGAAGAAAATAGACCCCGTGTCTGAATGATGCCGGGTACGCCGGCAATACCTTCGGGCCGAAATAGAATGACGGCGATCATGATCATTCCGTAAACCACCCCACGGTATTCGGCCAGAAATCGGAAGACCTCCGGCAAAATTACCAGGAAAATTGCGCCAATCACGGGGCCGCTGATGCTTCCCATGCCGCCGACGATGAGCATGGTCAGGATGATAAAGGTTTCTTCCAACCTGAAGGAATCGGCACTCACGAATCCGGCGTGATGAGCGAAGAATGCGCCGGCGATGCCCGCAAAAAATGTCGCGATCACAAAAGACAGCACTTTGGCCGGAAAGACCGCAATGGAGACGGACTCCGCCGCCAATTCGTCTTCCCGGATGGCGACAAAGGTACGTCCCACCCGGGACGTCATGATGCGGGAAATGAGGAAGATGACGATAATCACGAGAACCAATATTAAATAATAATAGCCGGTGTTGCTCATGATTTCATAACCAAACAATCCGGGAGGAGGCACACCGGGTATCCCCATGGGTCCCCGTGTCAATCCGATCCAATTCATGATCAACAGATAGGTGATCTGCTGAAAACCGATGGTAACCAGTGCCAGGAAAATTCCGCGCAGACGCAGGGTCGGCAGAGCAATGGCGGCGCCGATCAGGGCCGCCACGATTCCCCCCAACGGCAGGGTTATGAGAAAATTGAATCCGTAGCGGGTTGAAAGAATGGCCGCCGTATAGGCGCCGATTCCGTAAAAGGCGGCATGCCCGAACTGAAAGAGGCCCGTATAGCCATTGGTAATATTGAGGCTCGATGTGAGGATGATGTAGATTCCGGCCATGACGGCTATGTTCAGGATGTATTCATCGCGAACAAAAAAGGGCAAAAGAATCAGCGCTGCAATGGCGGGCAGCCACAGGTGCCAATTGTCACGGCAGGGTACAAATTTATACAGCGGCAGCATTACACCGCCCTCATCCGGCGGCCCAGAAGCCCCTGGGGTCGGAGAACCAACACCACCACCAAAACAAAAAACGCCACGATGTCACGATAGCCGGAGGCAAGATATTGAACGGTCAGATTTTCGACCATCCCGATAATTAGCCCGCCTAAAATCGCCCCGGGAATACTGGTCAAGCCTCCGAAGATGCAGGCCGCAAATCCTTTGAGCCCGGCCGAAGCGCCCATAGTGGCATAGACGGCGTTGTAATACATACCCACCATGACGCCGGCTGCCCCCCCAGGCAGGATGCCAGTGAGAAGGAGATGCTGAATACCCGGTTCACATTGACGCCCATAGCATAAGCCGCTTCATGGTCCTGGGCGGTCGCCCGCATGGCACGACCGATTTTCGTGCCATAAATTAATAGTCGTAGAATTACAATCAGAACTGCAGCGACAGCAAGCAGCAGAACCTGAAGCACCGATACCTGCGTTCCGGCCACTTCGAAGGTCTGCTCATAGATGGAGGGTACGGGTCGGTTTTCAGCACCAAAAAAAATGTGTGCAAGATCTCTGATGATGATCGAAAGACCGATGGTGATGAGCAGCGGCGGCATATGACCGGCTTAACGCAGCGGCCGGAACGCCACTTTCTCGACCAAATACCCCAGGATCCATCCGACGGCCATTCCCAACACCAGGGCAATATACCAGGGAAGATGCCAGACCGATAGGGCGAAATAGCCGGCAAAGGCCCCCGCCATATAGACTTCGCCGTGGGCAAATGTGACCAGGTTCATGGTACCGAAAATGATGACAAACCCAATGGCGATGAGGGCGTATATGCTTCCCTGGGTAAGACCGTTTATGAGCTGCGGCACGAACATCCTACTACCTACTTTAATTGGTTCAGGGTTCAACGTTCAGGGTTGAAAAATTTCCTGCCAGCTTCTATGACTATCAAAAGGATTCAGCCTACATGTGTTAATTACGCTTTTTCACTCAATGGGTGAAGCCAGGTATTTCGGGTCTTGATCACTATAATAATCAGTTTAAAACTGCTGAAACCTTTGAACCCCTGGCCCAGACCTGGCATGTCAAGATGTGGTGGTAATAAGTCATATCTGGAAAATATGAAAATAGTTGCATAGCCATAGCCCGTCGCGCTCTCCGAGGCGTAGGCTATACGAGCCGGAGGCCAGGGCAGGCGTGAATCCTGCATGTGGGGTCGAAGCCCGAAGGGCGTAGTCCCAAACCTGGAGCCAATCAGTTTGGGCGCTAGTATATAGGTTCAGCACTCAGACCCGTCGTTGCAAACCCAGTCACAACTGAGCACACCAACAAAAAAACACCTGACATTTTAATTATTGTCTTCATGGAAATCTCCTTTCCCGAGAACGTTTGCTCTCAATTTTGAGTTGATAACTAGCTGGATTTTGGACTGGAATTCAGTACTATAATCGAATCGAAGTATCAGCTTCTCTAATCCAATGTAAAGGCTTAAATCCGCAGCCGATCATCCCAATACCGCAATAACAGGCATCGTATCGTCATTTATTCAATATTGAACATGAGTGCGAGGGCAACAATGAAGAGATTGAATCCCAATTCAAGTGAGGACAATGACCTGCTCTTCGACGCTTAGAGCGGTGAAAATCTTAATAATGGGCTGTGATAACCATTAGATATCTGAAATAATTTAAAATTTCATGTATTGATCTTAAACTGCTGCATATTAATTTTTTATCTAATCAACACAGTATTTAAATTCATCCCTTTGCTATAGGATATTTTGAGATATCCTAAAACATGAAGCAAAAGGCGGACCACAATATGTTGTGTCCGCTTTTTTTTTAAAAAAAGTCAGTAAGAAAAGATTCGAACTGCAAATCTACAGTTTTTTGGCAGTACCAGAAGTATAAATTGATAGCCGGAGTCCACACTACGAGCATAAGCTTAAAATTATAGATTAGCCTGGCGAATTTACATTTTTCGTCCCTCCCCAAAATTGTGAATTGGCAGAAGCAAGGTAAAATTTTAGGTTTTATATATGACGCATGCTAGTCAATAACTTCTGCTTCGCATGAAACCGATGGCGGTATCAGGACGACAATAAGAACAAACGAAAATAATGCTGCTGC
>JASFFJ010000855.1:0-3258 GCA_050124355.1 Desulfobacterales bacterium
CGTTTGGAAAAGCCATGGATAATCTGACGATCACAAATATCGCCCAGTACCGAGCCCGCTTCCACCGATGCCAATTGATCCTTGTCGCCAACCAGCAAAAGACGGCCATCCGGCGTAACCGCCGCGACAAGCTTTGACATCAAGGCCAAATCCACCATAGAGGCTTCATCGATCACCACGATATCGGCCGGCAAGGGGTTGTCGACATGGTGACGAAAATAGGGGGTACCGACCACGGGTTTCAGCAAGCGGTGGATGGTATAGACATTGTCAGGAATGCCGTATTTTATGGCGTCACTGCAGGCCAGATATTGTCTGGCCTGTTTGATGGATTCAGCAAGTCGGGCGGCCGCCTTGCCGGTGGGTGCGGCCAGGAGGATCTTCGGTGTTGTATCGCGGGCAGACGCCAGCAGGAGCGCCAGGATTCCGGCGATGGTAAATGTTTTGCCGCTCCCCGGTCCGCCGGTGATGACACTGAAGCGTTTTAAAACGGCGACGGTCGCGGCAATTTTCTGCCAGTTAATCTTCCCGTTTTCGGCTTCCGGAAATAATTGCTGGATGGATGTTCGGAGTTCTCCTAGATTGATTCCCTGAAGCTCACCCTTGATCCGCTCCTTGATGGTATGTGCGAGTTTTTTTTCATAATCCCAATAGCGGTAGAGATACAGACGATTGCGATCATCCAGAATCAGGGGCCGTTTATCACCGGGTCTACCCACCGCGGGACTCGAGAAAAGCGTTTGACGCCATTGGGTCGGCGATGGCAAATTCAATTTATCCGGCATGTCCCGGTTTTCAAGCAGCGCTGGTTCAGCGACAGCCTCAAGTTCCAGACAAATATTCCCATCGGCGGTTGCACGGCTAACGAGGGCCGCAGCCATAAAGATATCCGTATTCCAGTCCGGTGAAAATCGCGCTATGAACCTGGCAAAATGGAGATCCATTTCTGAAAAGAGCCCCGTATGTTTGATTTGGGATAGGATGTTTTTATTATGATCAATAGTCATGAGACCTGGTCCAGTCCTCTAACGACAAGTCGTGTTTAATCCTATGATTTGTCATATATCAAGGTATATTTTCATCCCGATTGATTCAAACTAAATTGAGGAGGTCTTTAGTATTAGTATCTATTTATTGAAATCCTATCATGTTTACGCAGGATTTATGTCATAGCAAGATTGAATATTTAAGCATTTCTATCTATTTAAATTAAAAAGACAGAGCAGAGCGAAACCACAAATCTTCAATCTTCAATTTTCAATCTTCAATTCCGGCTTGTCCGGGTTGGGTTACACAACTCTTCCATCGTCAATTGTCATTTGTCAATCGTCATTCCTTTCGGTATCCCGGTATCAACGCCTCGCCCAATGCCTCAATGAGGTCCGCATCGGGCAGGTCATAAAAAATACCATATTCCGGGCCCCGACTGTCATCCACTCCCCGGATGAAAATATAGAAGACACCGCCGAAATCGTCCTCATATTCGTAATCCGGATGGCGGAGGCGTAAATGCTGGTGCAGTGCCAGGGTGTAAATATGATATTGCAGGATGTAATAATCTGCGTGCATGGTAGTGCGCAAGGCCGTTTGATCGTAGTTTTCAGTCGCGGAACCAAGGTGATTCGATTTCCAATCCACCAGATAAAATCGTCCCTGATGTTCGAAAATCATGTCAATGTAACCTTTCATGAAACCTGCGAGGGGCGCAAAGGTCAATTTTTCAAGCTGCGCCGGAAATTCGGCCGCCATCTCAAACCGGTTGTGATCTTTGAATATCCGGCTCAGATTGCCGGGTGCGATAGGATTTAAGGGGAAATAAAATTCCATTTCATTATTGCGGTCGCTCATTCTGACCGCCGATAGTTTCAACTGCGAGAGATTCAGCCGCAATGAAATCGACGTAACGCTGTTGATGGTTCGGCAGACGGTTTCCTGCCATTTTAAATCGAACCCGTATTGTTGCAGTTTTGCGGCAACCAGCGCTTTCAGGTGAGCCGGATTTTCGGCGGCAAAATCATGGTGCTCAAAAACATCATGGAAAAAATTACCAGCTCGGGTACCTTTAGGAAATGAAAAAATAGAGGTCCCATCTTGATCAGACGGCATCTCCAAATCCGGTGCAACCGCCGCCAGAGAAATATCCCGATCCGGCAAATCCACGTCCGAGGCCTCCGTCGATACCAGGGCAGAAAAACTCGAAATTTTCCAGCGACGATTTATGCTACCGGCGAATTTACGACAAAAGACCGGTGCATCCGCTCCGTTGGTCAACATCACATCGGTTGGTGGATCCAATGACCCGGGCAACGGCACCATCTGAATGATATTGCGGGAGTTGTCGCAAAGCCGCCTGATATCTTGCGCCACTTCGGCATCGGTTTTGGCGGCAAACCGTTCCTTTAGCAGCAGGACCTGATCATCGGTCGGGGAAGCGGCCCGCTGTCCGGTGCTGCCATGTAGCAAATAGGCCGGCGCCGATGTATCCGCCTGGTTTATACGTCCCCATGCCAGGTAACATCGTTCTTTGGCCCGGGTCAGCGCCACATAAAGCAGTCTGATATTCTCAGATAAATGTTCATTTTGTGCCATGGCGAGATGTTGGTGTCTCGATTCCGAGCCCAGGTCCAATGTCAGCCGCCGGTCATTGGCAACATCATGGAAGGTAAATTCCGGGTCTTTGACAAGTGAGCTTTCCCAGCCAAAGGGACAAAATACCACCTTGTACTCCAGACCTTTGCTTTTGTGAATCGTGACAATTTTTACTGCTTTTTCGTCGCTTTCCAGCCGCAACTGGTGCGCTTCCAACCGGTGGGTTAGGGGATCCCGTTGTTGGGCCAGCCATCTTAGCAGACCCGTCATGCCTGTATTTTTTTCAGTTGCCTGTCGGTGCAGTATTTCAGTCAGATGCAACACATTGGTTAAACGCCGTTCGCCGTCCACCAGGCCCAGGAGCCGCTCCTGAATTTGCTCGAGCGCCAGAAACTGCCGGAACATGCGAATGAACCCGCCTTGATCCCAGAGCTCATAATATTTTCTATTGCGGGCAAACCGGATATCCCACCAGTGGGATTCGATATGGTCAAAATCAAGATCTTCGGCGGTTACGCCCATGATATCCGTTGCCAGGGCCGCTTTCAGACGAGAGATGCTGGTGGGGTCGGCAATGGCGGTCAGGATCTTTTCAATTTCCAGGGCTTCAGAGGAATCAAAGATATTTGCAGTGGTATACAACACTGCAGGTATGTTTTTGGCGACCAG
>JASFFJ010000856.1:0-3255 GCA_050124355.1 Desulfobacterales bacterium
CATTTTTAGACTCTTGTTGGGATCCGGCCATTTTCGTCTTAATTTCATAGTGAGAAGCAAGCGCCCAACACGCAATAGACACCCCCGCTACCAAGAGAATTGCCGATATGATAAGTCTGAATTTTCTAAGTTGCATTCGCATATCAACCGGTCCCAATTGTATTGTAAACAGGATTGTATTTTATGTGAGTCACGTGGCCATATGGTTGAAATTGTGGGCCTTGTGATTTTTCCCCCTTTGGTGAGCAAATATTTTATAAGGATCGTCCGGCTGCTTGTCAACTGAAAATTTGAAAACAACCCCTGGAATTTTCTGTGAATTTTCTGCAGATAGTGAGAATGTCGCCTGCAAAGTAAAGTAAAACCTGGATATAGGAGCCTACCCTTTATTTCAGGGATCATGATTGATCAGCATTCCTGTTACCAACACCTCCGTGAATCCCGCACGCAGCACCGGGGACGTCCTGTATTTCGGCGGCTGGGCTATCTCGCAGCTCTGGTTATTTTGGATTGGTCCGATTATCGGTGCGGTCCTTGGTGGGATTGCGTATCGCTTTGTCGGCAGCAATAGCGAGTAACAACTTCAAAATATCGGCTGCCGTTATTCGGGCGGATCCTTCTTTTGAGCGGTCGGAACGATCTCTATATACAGCTTATCTTGGTTTGAATAAACATCGGAGATTTCCGTGTTTATGATCAGTTCCGAATTGTGGATTTCGGCTGAGATTGGATTGATCTTATTAAGGTCAATCGGATATTCTACATCGCTGAGCGCATCAAATAATGTATCGATTAGAATATCTCCCTGGCTGAGATCATCCTTATTTGGCGGGCTTTCGATGTGAGGTTTTAGATAGAGCTTTTTCTTGTCTTTATCATAGCGCAAAGACGCCTCCCAGTTGTTGCGCAAATTCACATTACCCACCTTAAACCTCGCGGTCTGCTTGCCGATTTTTGCTGAGTATCCGATGTCTTTGCCGTAAATATGGGCTGAGAATGAAATCCTGTCTTTGGTTATTTTTATATTCTCAATCGACTTCACCCAGAATGATCCCGAAAAATTTTCGCCCATATCGATGCTGTAAGGCAACAAGGGCTGAATAAATTTTGCGATGCTTTCCGCCGGAACCATAACGGTCAATTCTTTGTTATTTCTGATTTGAGCAGGTGCCGGTGAAATAAAAAAAATAATGAGAGTAAAAGTGATGGTAATCGTGTAAAAATATTTCATATCAGAAGACCGGTGCCTATACCCCACAAGGGAGTTAGTGGGTGTTAGTTAGTTATTATTTGTTTTAGAGGAATGCTGTCGATTTTATTAGAAAAGACAAAACGAAGCGATATAACAAATCCTCAATCTTCATTCTTGATCACCTCGCAAAAAGTCAATTCTTCCGATTTAACGTCATTCCGGCGGGGCCTGTGCCGGACTCGATCCGGTAGCTGGAATCCAGTAAATTTAAGGGGTTCTGGATGCCGGATCAAGTCCGGCATGACGCCAGATAGCCTTTTTACGGGACTGTCATTCTTAAATCTTCAATTTCGGTATTCCTGGGTTGGGATATTTAGAGCAGTCGCCGGGATTATTAACCTTTGAACCGTGAACCCAGAACCGCGCAGTTATACATGCCCATAGTAGTCACGATGTGCGACAACCGAGTAGGCATAATCCAGTAGCGTCCCCCAACTGAAGACAGGTAGATCCGCAACGCGCTGGACAGCCCGTGCAAACGGCTGCATGCCGGTGCACTCCAGCATGAGAGCCCCAATATGGGCATTTTTTTTGCAAAATTCCGAACAAACCCTGATCATGTCCTTTTCGGCTTTATCATAATGGCTTTCCGGGCATTCGGGTCTTTTTTCGTGATCCCACAAATTGGTGAATTCCGGGCAGCCGTACTCATCCAGTGCGCCGGCGATGATATAATTGGAGTCAAGGTTGATACCAACATTTTCCAGATGGGTGTCCGTCAAAAACCGTTTTTGGGCACAGACGATTCCAACGGCTCTATCGGGGCCGATGACCTGCTGTATAAACGGCACCTGTAGCAAACTCGACATAAATACGGGTATTTCCACGTAGCCGGCAATGTCCTTCTGGAAATAGGCAAAATAGCCGCATTCAGCGGCGATGGCGCGGCATCCCATCCGCTCGAGTTTTTTGGCCGCCAGCTTGATGGGTTCACGGCAGGGGCTCTTGTCAGCTTCCCAAACGAGGGTATGGTTGTCTACGCCTTCCGCAATCTGGTATTGAATTGGATAGGGAAAGGCGCTCGCGTTTCTGACATCTCCGGGAAAACCCGGATAAGCGTCATCGAGAACGATGATGCCAAGTCCCATTCCATAGCAGGTGTGATTCTTGCGGGTTTTGATGTGGTTAATTCCAAAATCTCGATTGCCGTAATTCATCATTTAATTCCTTATTTCAGACCTGGTTATTGATCAAATAAAATTGACGGTAGAGCTTTGTAGACTATGCTACTGCCCTTAAATTGGACATTCGGTCGGTCTGGGTTCAAAGGTTCAGGGTTCCCGGTTCAGGGTTAATCCCGTTGAGCTTTTTCCTTTTACCATTGATATCATTGGTTAATATGGCAGTGTATTCGTCCTCTGAACCGTTGGACCGTAAACCCTTTAACCAAATGCCAAGGCTAGAAGCAAGGTCTTTGTTATAAATCTCCTGAAATGTCGTTTGCCGACACGAGTAAAATCGGGGTCCTGGGAGTTTGTTTCACAATCGTATTTTTTTGTCAAAAAAAATTTAAAACGACTCGTCCGAAGTCAGTATTGTGAACGCGATTTCTGACATTTCTTCTGCATCAGATGTTACGACACATCATTAGTTTTGAACTTTTTTGGATGATAGCGCCTTGCTAAACGCTCTCTTGTGGTGTATTTACGAATTTTAAATTTTTCCACAGGACGATGTCAGCACTTATCCAAGTTGCCCGATCAACACGATGAAATGACGGAAATACAACCAGCCAACCAGGAGCTTTCGCTTGCCGCCGGTATATTTACGGTCTTTTTATGCATAATTTTTGGATCTAATGCCGTTGCCGTCAAACTCGCTTTTACAGGGATGGGGGTGTTTACCACGGCCTCCATTCGCTTTGCTATCGCCGCCAGCGTGATTTTTCTGTGGGCCAGGTTCACCGGACGGACCATTACGCTGAAAAAAGGACAGATCCATCAGATGTTAGTCTTTTCTGCGCTTTTTACAGTTCAGCTATCTTTATTTTACCTGGGTCTTAG
>JASFFJ010000857.1:0-3244 GCA_050124355.1 Desulfobacterales bacterium
TTGGGCGGAGTGGACGCCGAATTTTCTGGCTTCGTACGAGGCAGATGATACCACACCTCTTTCTTTGCTGCCGCCAACGATAACCGGTTTGCCCTTCAGCTCAGGGTTGTCCAGTACCTCAACCGAGGGATAAAATGCATCCAGATCTAAATGAATGATGTGCTTTGGTAGCTTTTGATGTTGCATTCAAGCCTTTGACCGCTTTTGGGCCAAGCGTTTCTGTCGATAGGCCTGGAAGAACGGATAAATAAGAGACAGGAACGCCAGCACCAGAAACAGCAGGGATATCGGTCGGGTTACAAAAATGGTCAAATCGCTATCCGTCATCAAAGCCCGGCGCAGATTGGTTTCCCCCAGGGGGCCCAGGATGACGCCTAAAATAGCGGGTGCCAGCGGAAATTTGAATTTGAACATCAGGTAGCCCAGGAGTCCAAAAATGAAAAGCACCCAGATGTCAAAAAAGCGGTTGTGAATGGAAAAGGAGCCCACGGCGCATAGCACTAGAATGGACGGGATCAGGACATAAAGGGGCAGCCTGGTTAGCCTGACAAAGAGGCGAATGCCGTAAAGCTGGATACCCAGCATAAAAAAGTGTGCCACAAAAAATGCCACAAAGACACCGTAGACCAAATCCGGAAACTCGATGATCAACAGCGGACCCGGCTGGATGCCATGCAGTATGAGCGCCCCCATCATAATGGCCGAAACAGCATCTCCGGGTACACCCAGGGCCATGGTCGGCGTCAGACCGCCGCCGCCGGTGCCGTTGTTGGCAGCCTCGGAGGCGATGATGCCGTCGGTGACGCCGGTGCCAAATTTTTCCGGGCGTTTTGATCCTTTCTTAGCTTGATCGTAACTCAGGATACAGGCAATACTGCCCCCGGCCCCGGGAAGCGCACCGACAAAGACCCCTATCAACGAAGAGCGAATCAGGTTAATTGGTTGACGGATGATGGCTTTAATAATCTGAAGCGAGGAAAAGGTCAGCTTGCTGTCCTCAATTAGCGCCACAGAGGCCCTATTTTTCTTTTCCAGATTGCTCATCAACTGGGAGAAAGCAAAAAGGCCGATGAGCACCGGTAAAAATGAAAAACCGCCCGCCATACCATGCAAACCAAAATTAAATCGGGGAACGCCGGTCATGGGATCGGTACCGACCGACGCCGCAATCAGGCCGAGGACGCCGGATATAATACCCTTTGTGAGAGATTTGCCCGACAGGCTGGCGATGATGGTCAGTCCGAAAAGAACCAGGGAAAAGAACTCCCACGGCCCGAACTTAAGGGCGACATTGGCCAGCGGCGGCGTAAAAAACATCAAAATACCGGCACTGATGAGACCTCCGAAAAACGACGCCCACGTTCCGGTGGCCAGGGCGGTACCAGGTTCTCCTGCTTTGGCCATGGGATGCCCATCGAAAACAGTTGCCACCGAAGAGGGCGTTCCTGGAATGCCCAGAAGAATACCGGTAATCTGACCGCCCGCCAATCCGCCTACCAAAACGCCGATCATGGCTGCCAGGCCCTGAATTGATGTCATACCAAACGTCAGCGGTAAAACCAGTGCGGCGCCCATGGTGATGGTGAAACCGGGGATGCAGCCAACGACGATGCCCGCCACTGTGCCCAGAAACAGCAGAATCAATGGATATGGTTGAAAAATCGCCTTAAAGCCCAAAGCAAACAGATCGAACATCTAAAACAAGCTCCCTTCCGGCAGAAAAACCCTTAATAGCTTAAGGAATGAGTAGTAGATAATAAATGTCACCCCCAGTGTGGTCAGCACCGTAATGAGGGCGGCCTTTTTGTTGCGCGGTCCCAGGACCCACATGAACACCGGCATGAAAATCAGGGTGGCGATGGGATAGCCGAGGTAGTACATGATGATTACATATGCTAAAAAAGCGACAAATCCTAAAATGACGTACCGGTAATAGTTAAAAAACTCCTTCACCGTGAATGACGAATCTACCGGTTCGTCTTCGTCCTCACGCAATTCAACAGCCGCTGCTTTAATCCTTCTTTCTCTGATGAAGCACTGGATGGTTAATACGGCACCGCAGCAAGCCAGTATGATAAAAAGGATCTTGGGAACAAAGTCCGCGCCTAAGGCACCAAACAGGGCAGGGGGCAGGCGGTCGGCCTGGACATACATAAAGATGCTGAAGGCAATTAGGATGAGACCGATGACCTTGTCTGCTTTCATGGCCGGCTCCGTTGAAAAGAAAAAAATCAGCGCTGAGTTTTCCCTAACGCTGCAAAAGCTGGAGGGCTTCAGAGGCAAGGCGTAAAGGGTGAAGTTGTAGTCACTTTACCTCGATCCCTTTACAACGCAGTATCTGAAGTCCTCCGGCTTTCCCGAAGGGTAAACAATATGCCAAAATCAGCCCATCCGTCGAATTCAGTTTTTGGAATATCCAGAAAATGGGACATCACAAAAGGTTTGATTATAATATCAAGCCATTAACTGATTTCGCCATATTGTTTATGCAACATTGGGATTTTTGGGCCTTGGATGCTTCACTTCTTTTTGGCTTGAACCTTAAATTTTTGAGCCAACATATCGAGCCGACGGGTCTCTTCTTTGATATAAGCCTGGTAACCGGCCTGATCGCGATATTTCACATCCGATCCCAGAGACCCTATTTTCTGGATGAACTCAGGATCCTGGGAGACTTTTTCAAATATGGCACCCAGCTTTTCAACGATGGGCTGCGGGGTGTTCAGGGGTGCGCAAATGCCGCGGTTGACGGCGAAAAGCACCTTAATTCCCTGTTCTTTCAAGGTTGGCACATCAGGTAATAGTTCGTGGCGTTCTTCGGTTGCAATCCCCAAAGGCTTGAGCTTTTTGGCTTCAAAGTACTTCTTTCCAGCGGCCGGATTGCTTTCGCCCAGGTCGATGAAACCGCCCAACAGAGCTGCCTGGCGCTTGGCCGTTCCTTCATAGCCGACGATCTTGAACTCAATACCGGCCTGGTTAGCTATATCCAGCGGAAAGAAATGGCTTGTGGAGCCCAGGGTGGCGCCGAATTTGATCGTGCCCGGATTTTTTTTGGCGGCGGCGATCATATCTTTCATGTCATTCCAGGGTGCCTCGGGTTGGGCTGCAACCATTGCCGGGGTGAGGGTCAGGTTGGCGATGGGGATGAAATCGCTGTAATCGAAATCGGAAACACCGACAATCCTTGAGGAAATGACAGATTCATGGGTGGCGGTCAGGGTGTAGCCATCGGCCTTGGCGTCTT
>JASFFJ010000858.1:0-3237 GCA_050124355.1 Desulfobacterales bacterium
ACCCATACAGACTTTCACCCTAAATGATTAAAAAAAAGTTCGATTAGGCGGTAATGGTAATTGGCTGGGAAGCCAGAAAGCCGAAATGCTGGGATGCTAAAACAATGTAGAACTTTTGAGCCTCCAAGCTTTCCAGCCCCCCAGCCTCAAGCTTACTAAACTAATAACTCTCGATAGGTGTATAACCATCGTGAAATCCAGGAACCTATGATAAAAAAAAGCCTGCCGATTCTTATTGCTGCTGTTATCCTTTTTCTTGGATACCGGATGTTCATCTCTCAACCGCAGGTCAAAAAGAACTCCATTCCCTATGACACCATCATCTGTTTCGGCGATAGCCTGACATATGGTACAGGGGCCGTCCCCGGCATGGATTATCCCTCTCAACTGTCGAAAATGATCTCAAAACCGGTGATTAATGCCGGTGTGCCGGGCGATACGACCGCCAGCGCCCTGACAAGACTTCAGCGGGATGTGTTGTCCAGATTCCCCGATATGGTTCTGATTACATTGGGGGGCAATGACCTGAAAAACGGTGTTGCAAAAGAGGTCGCATTTAAAAATTTGAAGCGTATCGTCAAATCGATTCAGGGGCAAGGCGCCCGGGTCGTTATCGGTGGGCTCAAGTTTCCCTTTAGGGATCGTGGCTTCGCGAGGGGATACAAAGACCTGGCCGATCAGACCGGGACGGTCCTGATCCCTGACATATTTAAGGATATCATCGGCAATCGTAGCTTGATGAGCGACCCGATTCATCCAAACGGAAATGGATACAATATAATGGCGCAACGTTTTTTGGAAGCGATGCCTTCACGATGAACGGATGCACACCATGCGGATCCATCCGGGAATGTGATTCACAAATCAGCGATTAGCGGCAGCGCATGGCGCGGTCCCCTCGAAGTGCCTTTCTCGTGCCCTCGTACCCCCCAGCTCTCCTAATGGTCGCTGATTTTGAGGCTAACCCGATATTTCTTTAAGAACTCCACCGGATGATAGGACTGCTTGGCTTTGCGAAGTCCCGGGTCGCCCAAGTCCTGCTCCCGGTTTACCAGGGAAAAATGTCTGGCCGAGTGGGCGATGAACATCTGGTTGATGGCCTGGTAGATCCCCTTGTAGCGGGTATTGCCCTTTTCGAAATGGATGACAACGGTCTCATTGGTCAGCGCTTCGGCAACGGTGTAAGCTGCCATGGCACCGTCCACAAGAATGGCGCCACCAAGGGCGCCGCTTAACTGGTCCCAGCTTTTAAATATTCTTGAAATCGACTTGTTTTCCGCAGAAAGTATGTCAGACGACTCACAATCTCGCCAGGTGCACCAATCATCCTGCATGGCCATGGCCTGTTCGATCAACTCGGGCTCGAATGGTACATAGGTGTAGTCGTATTTTTTTACAAACTGGTTGAGCAGGTTCTTTTTTTTATGGTAGCGGTTACCCTTTAGTTCGGCAAGATCGCTGGCAGCATAAAGGTAATCCCAATGCCCTCTTTCTTCCTCAATGGAAGCCAACTCCCCGAGAGATGTTTGCCAGGATTCGGCAAGTTTTTGGGGGACCCGGATAAAGTTGCTCTGCTGTTTTCCATTTTTTACCAATCGTGTCCGCCAGTCGATCCTGTCCCAATGGCCGACGGGAGCCCATAGCAGCACATCCGGTTTGGCTTGCTGGATCCAAACAAGGTTATCTTCCCAAGCCCAGCGAAGTCCGTATTCATCTGCCCACGCCCAAAGGTTTAGAAAACTATAGTCGGAGGCCACTTGGGGGCAAGCGTTCAATAGCTCAAGATAATCCGATTGTCTGTCCGGGCTGATGGGTTCAAAAACCAAAATTATTGTTCCTCTTCTACTGAAACAGCAATACCTTTTTGCAACACCCTGACGTACTCTTTGCCCGCCTGGTAAGCTTCTTCCAGATAGTCGGGAAACTTCAGCACATCGCCTTCAAAATCTAGTCCGCGGTATAGCAGTGGTTGCCAGAGTTCCATATCGATCGTGTCAAAAAAATACCTCATGCTGAGCAGGATGCCGTCAAACAGCTTTTTCCCTTTGGTGGCACCGACTGAAATCAAAAGTGCTTTTCGCATTACCTTGGGATGGTTCCTGGGCGTCTTGTCGATCCAATATTTCTTCACCCAAAGGGATTGAAAGCGATCCATGAGGATTTTTGTATGAGCACTGACGGTATAGAAAAAGACTGGAGTGGCGAGAATTAAACCATGAGATGCCAGGATCTGATCCCGAGCTCTCTGAAAATCATCCTTTAGTTTGCATTCTCCGGATTTCGTACAGCCAAAGATCTCGAGACAGGGAGACATCTTTAAATCCCGCAGAACGATTTCCTCTACCTGAGCACCGGACTCTCTTGCGCCTTCGACTGCTTTTTTAAGCAATACCGCTGTATTGCCTTTGCGGCGGGGACTTCCATAGACGGCTACTATTTTTATCTTTTCCATAATTCTTCGTCAGATTTTTATCTCGCCACGAAGACACAAAGGTTAGGAAGATTTCTTTAAGTTTTTTTTCGTGTTCTTCGTGCGCTTCGTGGATCAGTCAACGATCTTTTTGGTTCTCCGCCTTGTATCCAGGGTAGGGTAACAGTCAAAAGATGAAACGGATATACAACCAGATGAAAACACAATCCCTTTAAATGAGCTGTGTGCGCTTTTTCAACCCGGAACGTTGAACCTTGAACCTCTCAACCTATAATTATATCTCAAGAACCAGTCCGATGGGGCAATGATCCGACCCGAAGATGGTATTATCGATGAAAGCTTCTTTAATCCAGCCCTTGTCGATGATGTCCTTTGTCACAAAAAAATAATCGATGCGCCATCCGACATTGCGATCTCGTGCTTTGAACCGGTAGGTCCACCATGAGTATTTTACGGTATCCGGGTGAAAATAACGAAATGTGTCGGTGTAACCATTTTCAGTGATGCGATCGAGCCAATCACGTTCTATGCGCAGGAATCCCGATGTCTTTTCGTTTGGTTTTGGGTTTTTCAGGTCAATTTCATTATGCGCCGTGTTGTAATCGCCGGTGATGATAAGACTTCTGCCCTGTTTCCTGTATTCATCGGTATAGTTAAAAAATTTTTCGTAAAATTCCAACTTATAGTTAAGCCGTTCTTCGCTCATCTGACCGTTGGGAAAATAAACATTAAAGAAAAGGAAATCATCAAAATCCATTTCCAAGATGCGGCCTTCGTTGTCGAATTTGGGTTCGCCGATACCGTAT
>JASFFJ010000859.1:0-3233 GCA_050124355.1 Desulfobacterales bacterium
GCCGAACAGGTGACCGACACTGCCGTGCAAAAACATGTAGGTAAAGGCGGTGAGAGACGATTTGTATGCTGGACGAAAGCCGTATTGAAGGGAAATGATTTGAGACCGCTTGTGTTCATATTCGGTTTTTAGATTCTTCCATTCGGCATATTGCGGATCGGAGGGCAGTATTATCTCATCATTGTTCAGTTTTTTTAGAAAAGCAAAATCCCGTTCCATTTCCAGATAAAATCGAGCTATCGTATCTTCATCGAACGGAGGTGTGTCTATTGAATCATCCGGTCCTTGGAAGCGGCCTTGGCGATATTCAATGTAGTGCGGTACTTCTATGTCCGCCAAACCCGATTCAAAATAATAGCGAGACACTTGATATTGCTTTTGGGATTCACCGGCCTGGACAATAAAAAACACCAGGCAATTCAGCAAAATGATACCGATGGTTACAAAGGGCGGATTGCGCCAACTGATTTTACCGATGAGAGGGATGATGAACATAATATAGCCTTAGGTTGAGTGGTTCAGGCCTGCTCTGGCGCGACGGCTTTTGAATTCGTTCAGAGTGTCATCAAACCGATACGGCCGTCATATTAAGGGAATTCATATATGATCCAGGTCTGGGTCAGGGGTTCAATGTTCCGGGTTGAAAAAAGCCAGACGTTCGCATCAAAGGAAACGTGCCTTCATCTGGATATCAATCCATTTCACTCATTTAGTACCTATTTGTTGAAATCACATCATGTTTGCGCAGGATTTATGCCCTAGCCAGATTGAATATTTTAGCCTGCGCCTCGGTGAGGAATGCTATTGTTTTAAATTGAAAAGATAGAGCGAAGCGATACTACAAATCTTCAATCTTCAATTCCGGCTTGTCCGGGTTAGGTAAATAAGTTAGGGACGCGAATTAAATAACTTGAACGAAATTGATTGTATTTGAGTCCATATTCCGTGTCGCCGCCATGGGACATGCTGCAAACTGAACTTCTTGAAGCACTGTGAATACGCACTCGGAATCTTCGCAATCACGGGCAAGGTTATTTAATCCCCGTTCCTTTTTTTATTTTTTCGTTTTTTGTGATAGAATAGGACTTTAAACCAATGGAGCTACATATGGGTGTGGCAAAATTAGTCGTGATCGATCAAGTGATTATCAAGTGATATAAGACATTGCAAAATGGGAGACTTCCATCGTGGCCTTTAGCCAAAATGAATCTTCAGTAGAAGAAAATAAGCCATCCGAGGTATCCGGAGTCGGTGCCGTCAAAGATGAAGAGGTTTTTCATCTGACTGACATCACCAAAAGATGGCCCGGTGCTCAGGGTTTTACCCTGGCTGTGCCGGAGCTGATTGTCCGCCGAGGGGAAAAAGTAGCGCTTGTAGGATTGAGCGGATGCGGTAAAAGCACGTTGCTCGACCTGTTGGCCATGGTCCTGCGACCCGACGAAGCCGGGCAGTTTGTCTTTTTTAGCCAACAAGGTCAGAAGCAGGATATCATGGATGCCTGGACACGCAAGAAATTGAGTCGTCTGGCTCGAATTCGGATGGTACACATCGGATACGTCTTGCAAACCGGAGGCCTGTTTCCCTTCCTTTCAATCCGTGAAAATATGGGCATCAGCCTGCTGGGCCTTGGTTTACCGGTAAATGACGCCGTTGAGGATATGGCCAAGCGCCTTCACATCGAGCGACATTTGAATAAACTTCCCGGACAACTTTCGGTCGGCGAACGACAGAGAGTCGCCATTGGCCGTGCAATGGCACATCGGCCGTCGCTGGTGATTGCAGACGAGCCCACCGCTTCCCTTGATCCGATTAACGCTGAAGATATCATGGATCTTTTCAGCGCCTTGGCCGACGAAAACGGTGTAACCCTGATCATGGCTACCCATGACTGGGGAAATTTAGGCAAACGCGGTTTCCGTCATGTCCAGTTCGAATTGAAACAGGAGGCAAATGACGGTACCGTGAAAGCCAAGGTTGTTGGGTAGGCAACCGGCGAATCCATTCAGAGGTCGGGAGCTCCAAGCATATCGAAGCGTTGCAAATTTCTAAACAATAAATGAGCTAAAATTTTGGTATTCTGCCCGTCGAGAGCCTACCTTCGGGGACCTCAGGGTCCAATGACTGGATCGAACAATCAATTTTATAAAAATAGACAGAGCGAAGCGATTCCTTAATTTTAGTCAATTTAGATCTGTTTAGGCATTTATTTATTCCGCTATATCCGTTTGACTTAACAAGGGGGCTGGAGCAAAGATAAATATGCACACATTTCAAACGATTTTTCGTCTGGCTTTGAGAGATTACTTCTATGAGCGATTGCTTTCCGCCTGTGCAATAATGGGGCTAGCAGCCGTTCTGGCACCATTGCTGGTGCTCTTCGGGGTTAAGAGCGGTATTATCAACACCATGTCGGAACGCCTGCTGCAGGATCCGCGGAACAGAGAAATTTCACCGGTTGGCAGCAGCCGCTATGGGGCCGACTGGTTTTCGACGATGGGTGCACGCAGTGATGTGGATTTCGTGATTCCACAGACACGTTCCATTGCGGCCAGCATGATTTTATATAAGAAGGATGCCGCGAAACCGCGCACGCTGGTGGTGTCTCTGATCCCCACTGGGGATGGCGATCCTCTCTTGCTACAATACGGCCGTATTCCGACAGAACTTAGGCATGTTGTGCTGTCGGAAACGGCCGCACGTAAACTTAACGTCAAAGCCGGTCAGGATATCATCGGCAAGGTCGGCCGTTCGGTGGCCGGGGCCAAGGAGCAGGTCATGGTGAATTTGCTCGTTGCAGACGTGTTGCCCCATGAGGCCTTCGTTCGAGAAGCTGCTTTTGTGCGGCTGGAGCTGTTGGAGGCCACCGAGGACTACCGCGACGGCCGGGGGTCTGAGGAGTTCGGCTGGCCTGGTTCAGAAAGGCCAGCCGGATCAAGGGTTTATCCTAGCTTCAGGCTCTACGCCGACTCGATTTATGATGTGTCCGAACTACGCAACCTGCTGACAGATCAGGGCCTGGAGGTGTATACCAAGGCTGAGGAAATCGAGACGGTCAAAAGCCTCGACCGATCGTTTAACCTCATTTTCGGTCTCATCGCTGTCGTCGCCGTCCTGGGATACTTTGCCTCCATGGTAAGCAATGTTCTGGCAAATGTGAACCGCAAAAGCCGCTACCTCGGTATTTCAAGCCTGATTGGTTTTTCTACCGGCAACATCATCTGGTATCCTATCCT
>JASFFJ010000860.1:0-3230 GCA_050124355.1 Desulfobacterales bacterium
ATCGCCACACGGTTTGAGCTGGGAATCCGCTATGTCACCGAAGACCGCATCAACGAAGGATGCGTCATCGACATGACCCTTACGGAAAACACTATTTTACAGAGTTATTATCGACCGCCTTTTTCTCGATTCGGGATTTTAAATCAAGCCAGGATTCAATCTTTTACCGGGGATCTGATCAGCCGCTTTGGGATACGGGCAGCCGGGCCCGACGCTCGGGTCGGCACCCTGAGCGGCGGAAATATTCAAAAATTCATACTGGCCAGATATCTTTCCGGCGAACCGGGCTTGATTGTCTGCAGCAACCCGACATACGGTCTCGATGCCACAACGGTCCGATTGATACGGCAATTGCTCAGGGAAGAAAGCCGCCGGGGAGCTGCTATTCTACTTATAACCCCGGACATGGATGAACTTTTCAGCTGCAGCAACCGCATCGGTGTCTTGTTTAACGGTGGGATCTCCGAATTGATGGATCCAAATGATGCAACTATTGAAATAGTCGGTAAACTCATGCTTGGAATTGGCGAATAGAGGGCTCATTGAAAAACGTCGACTTTGCGACCTTTAAACCGGCAGCGCTATCGATTGTCTCAATCCTTTTCTCCTTGATGACGGGCGGTATTATTTTGCTTGCCATCGGCAAAAATCCCCTGGTCTACTTCGGCCTTCTATTCACCCGCGGAATGGGCTCCTCCCTGGGCCTGATTGAAACCATCATTAAAATGATCCCGCTGTTAATCATCTCAGCCGGCCTCCTGGCGTGTTTCTCAGCAGGTCTTTGGAATATCGGTTCAGATGGGCAATTCCTTATTGGGGCGATGCTGACGGGATGGGCTGCTCCCTGGCTTGCCGACTATCTACCCTACCCCGCATATCTCGTTACCATCGCCTTTCTGGGAATATTCGGCGGCATGGCCTGGATCCTCTTGCCGGCCGTCCTGAAGGCCCGTTATGATATTAACGAGATTATCACCACGCTCATGATGAGTTGGGTGGCGATAAACCTGGTCACGTGGCTGGTCAAAGGCCCTATCAATGATCTGTCTACCGTACCGGCCCAGACGACAGTGATTCCAACGGTCTATCGCATGCCCATAATACCATTCACCCGCATACATGCGGGCTTAATCATTGGCATTGCAACCCTTTTGGGCTTACATTGGGTGATCAGAAATACCACCCTGGGCTATCAGTTCCGCGTGATGCAAATGAATAAAAGGGCAGCCGTACACGCCGGGATGGGAGTCCCACGCCTCACCGTTTACGGTCTCCTGATCAGCGGCGGCTTGGCCGGGCTGGCGGGCGCCGGCGACGTGCTGGCGATCAAAGGCCTCTTTCAGGCGGGCTGGAGTCCTCAATACGGAATGACTGCTATCCCCTTGGTTTTTCTGGCCAGATTAAACGGTTGGGCGGTCATTCCTCTGGCATTCTTTTTTTCGTTTTTAGCTATAGGTGGGGAATTTGTGGCACGCGATCTGGGTGTCCCGGTTTTTTTCGTCCACGTCTTGGAGGGTCTGACCTTGCTGTTTTTCGCCGCCTCAGAGTATTTTGAAAAAAAATCGATACGCAAATGAATGTCTTATTAGAATCAGCTTTAATGACAGCCATACTTGCCTCCGCCATCAGAGGCACAACCCCAATTCTGCTGGCAGCCTTAGGCGAGGCCTATGCAGAACGCTCCGGCCTTCTCAATTTGGGTATAGAAGGAATGATGGTCGCTGGTGCTTTTTCATCTTTTGCGGTGGCGCTGGAAACGAACAGCTTGTTATCCGGTTTTGTTTGCGCTGCTAGTGTCGGCTTGACCTTAGGCCTTGTATTTGGTATTTTAACCATCACCCTGGGCGTCAATCAGATCGTGGTTGGCTTGGGGTTAACTATTTTTGCGAGCAGTATGTGCAGTTTCCTCCACCGGGTGATCTTTGGGAATCAGTTTCCGATCTTGTTTGGTGCCGGGGGGACCAATGAAATTCCACTTCTTTCCCGAATTCCACTTATCGGACCGGCCCTATTTAATCAGCATTGGCTGGTTTATCTGACCTTCTCGATGGTCCCTATCATGTACATCCTAATGTATAAGACCCGTTTTGGGCTGCGTGTCCGGGCAGTGGGGGAAGCGCCGCGAGCAGCTGATGCCTGCGGTGTAAACATCCACAGTACTCGCTTTTGTGCAATTCTGCTGGGTGGACTCCTGGCAAGTCTCGGTGGCGCTTTTCTGGCACTGGGTGATTTGGCTTTCTTTGTGCCTGACATGGTCATGGGACGAGGCTATATCGCCATTGTTGTTGTCATGCTGGGAAATTGGAATCCCGTGAAGGTCTGCCTGGGAGGATTGCTGTTCGGATTTGCCCTGGCCTTAACCAGTGCCTTGCAAGTGGCGGGGATAAAAATAAGTCCTGATTTTATATTAATGACCCCCTATTTGGCGGTGATAATCGCCTTGCTTCTTTTTGCAAGATCGACCAACTTGCCGTCCGCTTTGTGCGTCCCCTATAAACGTGGTAGTGATGGGCAATAGGCCCTTATCAGATTTCAACTGACAACATGCTGAAGACATGAGGTTTCCAGGTGTCAGGGGTCAGCCTTGCCGCTCGCCCAAAAAATTCGGCCGGTCTGATCAAAAAAGAAACTTTTCGGGCTCGGTTCCGAAATCGGTCGCTGTTGGGTTTCGCATTTGGCAAGAATACCGGTAACATGTAGGTTGGATTGAGTGCAACGAAATCCAACAAAGCCTGGCGTAGGCTCAACCCAACCTACGAAATGCAAAGGGGCACAGGATAGAACCAATCCCAACTTTTTGAAATGAAGTTTCACACAAGGGCAATGAGATGGGAGACACTGAAACCTGATACCCGACACCTGATACCCGACACCTGAAACCTATAACTTGCGACGTTTAATTATTAACGTGCTTGCCACCCGTTATAGTCCATTTTTCTCGAGCATAGTCACAAAAAAGTGGAGGAGAGCCCCATGCAAAAAACGATTTTAACAATTTTATCTTTGATAATATCCAGTTTACTGTCAATCAACCTGGCGGCCGCCGGCGATCCACCGAAGTTGGTAGGACTCGCCATCCCGGAAGCAGGAACCGATAAGGGCTGGAATGAGCAGGGAAAAGCGGGACTTGAAAAGGTGGCCCAAAAATATGGCTTCAAGATAGAACTGGCAGAAGCACTCGGTTATGGAGATATAAAGCCCACCCTGCGGGATATGGTAAACAAGGGCTG
>JASFFJ010000861.1:0-3225 GCA_050124355.1 Desulfobacterales bacterium
AAATTTATGAACCTTCTGGGGTGTGAAAATTCAGAGGTCGCCGAGGTTTTTCGGGACAGCATCATAGACCGCCGCATCTACAAAGACCTGGATGTGGATGTCGGGATTCGAAAAGAAGTCAAAAACCGGGAAGAGTTGGACTATGACCGGGAAGCGCTGCGCGAAGAAGGCAAAAAAGCGGGAACGATTGAAGCCGTTTACAAACTTGCGGTGAATAGCAACGGAGCAGTCTGGCTCAAGGACCAGGCAACCGTCGAAATTTATGAACAGGATGGGGTTTGCCTGTCTTTAGGATTTCTTACGGTCGTCTCCAAGGAGATGGAAGCGGAAGACGAATTAAAAAAGCATCGTGATCGGCTCGAGGAAGTCGTGTATGCGCGAACCGCCGAGTTGACCTTACTGAATGAACAGCTAAAACAGGAAATCGCGGAACGCAAATTAGCCGAAGAAAAGCTTCAGCAGAGCCACGCTAAATTGCAAAAAAATCTTGATGAAATAGTGTCCGCCATGTCGTTAACTGCTGAAAAACGGGATCCTTACACAGCTGGCCACCAAAAGCGAACCACTGAACTGGCGATGGCACTAGCCGTGGAAATGGGGCTTTCCGAGCACCAAATTAAAGGGGTCCAAATGGCCGGCCTCATTCATGATGTGGGTAAGATATCCATCCCCGCTGAAATTTTAAGTAAACCCTGCAAGTTAAACGAGGATGAGATTCAATTGGTCAAGAGACATCCCCAGGCCGCATTTGAAATACTAAAAAAAATCGATTTCCCTTGGCCAGTCGATCTAATTGTTCTGCAGCATCATGAAAAGATGGATCGCTCAGGATACCCGCAGGGTCTTGCCGGAGAAGATATCCTCCTTGAGGCCAGGATTTTGTGTGTCGCCGATGTGGTTGAAAGCATAGAGTCGCACAGACCCTATCGCCCGGGCCTTGGCATCGATAAGGCTTTGGAAGAAATATCAAAAAACAGAGGGGTCCTTTTTGATCCGGATGTGGTGGATGCCTGTTTGAAGCTTTTCAGAGATAAAGGCTTTCAGTATTAAATTCAGTACTACTGACGTGTCGAAGAATCTGATACAACACAAATGTCTGTGGTCGTGCCAAAAATACTGGATTTCAGGCATATCGTTCTGAAATTATGTTACGGATTTAGACTACAATGTAAATTGTGTGTTTGTATGCAAATTCGTCAATCGACATTTGACATTTCTCTTTCTAATGTTTCTTTACCGATCAGACTGGACGCTCGCGGCCAGAGGCGTCGCTCTCACGGCCGCCACACGGGGGCTTTCCCCGTATCATGATAGAAAGGTTTGCCGAATTGATCCCGTTTTTCGCTAAAGTACAGAATCGTTTTCGGAAGATAGGTTGAATGGTCGGGAAATATCCGGGCAAATTCATCGCGACACGGCTTGTAAAAGTCTTCCTTCTTGAGATAGGGGTATTTTTCTTGGCAGGAAGCCACGATCCGATCAAAAAAATGCCCCCCCATAAATTTGTCATAAGTGATGCTGTGAAATTCGTTGCTTTCCATCCGATTGTAATCATTGAGATTACGATCGGAAAGATCCAGCTCGCGGCGACGCCTCATATCGATACCCAAAGCCAAATCTCGATGGACAATCCGCTCAATATCGCCACTCCTGCCGATTTCGAGCAGCACATTTTGTCCGTGGGGCTCGAGTAGATAACCAAAGTTCAGAAAACATTGGACCCAGTGCCTGATGATCGGAAACAAGATATGTTCCAAAACAAACACTTGGGGGTCCCTACCGCCGAGGAGGTCAAAGAGCAGGGGGGGCTGCCCGGGATCGAAAAAGTCTTTGCCATAGAGAGAAAATCCGGGAATGAGACTTCTGTCGTCATCAACTATTGGAAATGGTTTCATATCCCGAACGAGATATCCCCAATTTTCCCCGCGCGAAGAATCGGGTTGGAGGTTTCTATGCGACACACCAATCACTTCTCTGAGAATAGCAAATCGATCATCTAAATGGTGAATCCCTTTTTCGAGTTCTCTGGAGATATTGATGGTTTGCTCTAAAACCTCGTCGCGCATCCTCCGACCGTAGCGAGAAATTCTGAAAGGAAAGTGAACCTTAATTGCATGGGGGATCTCGGCGTCAATCACGTAAAGCGTTCTCGTTGAAGAGCTGGGAGATACGGCGATACCGTTTTGCAGCCTTCCGATGGACAGTGTCTGCTTTACATAAGGATCTTCCCGATTCTCATCAAGGATTTGCGGGTGGATACAAAAAAGGGTTTTTTCCTTACTAAGGTAAGTCTTCGCAAGCTCTGCTGGGGGATTTGCCTTGTAAATATGCATTTGATCGCGGGGAACTTCAAAGACCGCTAAATCAAATCGGGTATGCCTTGAGTTGGGTCGATATTTCTCCTGCGCTTCTGTATAATCAGCGTGTTCGCTGTATGTCCTGGTTCCCTCATTGCGATATCTATCCGCATATATAAGTGATGGTATCATAACTCATCTGAAATAAAATTAAATTAGACAGGATTTACTGGATCTACAGGTTTTTTCAAGTAAAAGGTGCAGATACAAAAACGCACGGTTTTTGTGATAGCATGTCCGGCAGCGGTTGTCAAAGCAGAGGAATTCTTTACATTTAATGGAATCTTATCTATAATGCCCGACATTGAACCTGAAATATCGACCTTATAAAGTGTCGTCATCCAGCTTGGCAAAATGGCTGTGTCACCCTAACTGCCGTGAGGTTGTATACTAAAGCAACTTTGGTTTTTCTTGGCACATATTTTGCCCTATTTTTTGAATTGTGAATTAAATAGATATCTTACATAGGCTGGACAATTACTGCCCAATATGATACATCCAAAATGGTAACCCCTAAATTAACTGTGCGGAGGTGGCAATGGATGTATCAAATTACAAATTTAGTGATCAAGAAATTGAGCTGTTAAATCAGTACAGAGACAATCAAGATGATGCCCGGCTGAAAGCCAGATTCATTGCACTTTTAATGCTCGCAGTAGGCATTGAAATCAACAAAGTTGCCGCTATCATCGGCAAATCGATTAAAACCATTGAAAACTGGCATCGACAATACCGAAGCAAAGGTATCGAAAGCTTAAACTTTTTCCAATACAAGCCCAAAAAATCCTACCTTAACGAGGAGCAAATCGAGCAGCTTGTATCTTGGGTGAAGACGACAAATCCAGCAAAACTTAAACAGGTTAGAGCA
>JASFFJ010000862.1:0-3213 GCA_050124355.1 Desulfobacterales bacterium
TAAAACCCCTTGTCGGGATGGCCGATTCCCACGGATTGACCGTGGTGCTCGAAAACTTTAAAGCCCCTTTTGACCAGGTTTCCACGTTTAAAACCATACTGGCGGAAGTCCCCGGATTAAAGCTGCATCTTGATTTCGGGCATGCCAACATCGGCCGGGATAACCATGAAGCTTTTTGCCGACAGCTGGGAGAGCACATTCAGCATGTTCATTTCTCAGACAACCGATCCAGCGCAGACCATCACATGCCCCTGGGGGTCGGCAACATTGACTGTAAAAATGCGGTCGATTCATTGAAGGCTATCGGCTACGACGAAACCATCACCCTCGAAGTGTTCTGTGATGATCCTGTAATGCTTTACAAATACCTGGATCTCAGCCGCCGGTGGGTGCTGGATCTCTGGAACGGATAATCGGGTGTTGACCAGAAGAGTTATTAACTGGCGCCCGTCCGTAAAAAATCGTTGCCAAAAAAAGGCACCATTTGGTGTTGCCAATCCAGAAATGAGGATTTTTGTCCAAGGCAAGGTCAAGAAAATCAAGCGCTTGTGCGGAGGCGTAGTTTATTACGCCGCACAAGCAAGCGCGCAGATTGACGCTGAGATTGGGCAAAATGACCATTTGTGGTTGGAAACCTTTCGAATTCGGGTGATTAAAAAATCTACAAAACCCTAATTCAGAAAGGCTTAAAATATGAAAGAGAATATATTTATTTGTAAGCGTAAACGCCGATCGACATTCACGGACAGTGCCCCAAGTTCGGATAATCGGTGATTAGCATATCCACCGGCCAGGCGCAAAATTCAAATAGATCTTCTCTGGTATTGGGCGTAAACAAGACCACCGCCACCCCGTTGTCAAGGGCTTTCCTGGCAGCGCTCCTGGTAATTACCTGGGTTGGGCCGACCACCGCATCGGCCTTTGCTGTCTGGGCCTTACGCAGCGGACTGCGTAATCTCAGTTTGGTGAGCCACCGCGCTTTCAACGCAGTTAGAGCGGGATTGTCCCTTACGCTAAATGGTGGATAAGACAACACGGCCACAAATTCAGCCTGAATAGCTGTCCGGTAGGCATCAAGACTTTCTACCGAAGGTCCCTCGATATACAGACGATTGGGCAGCCGAGCGGACGCTAGGCACTTGGATATGGCGCTGGCATAGGCCTCGGCGCTGGCCGTTAAATCACCGTCAATCTTGACGTCCAGATACAACACCATTTCCGGAGCGCTTTCTAATGCAACCAGAACTTCATCCAGCGTCATGATCTTTTCGCCTTTGGGAACGACCCGGGGAAAATCTTTATCCGCAACGCCGCCGCAAATAAATTGGGATTGTAGCTCCGCCAGTGTTAGATCACGGATAAGAATGCGATCACCGATCGGCTCACCGGATATCGTCCTGCATAGCGTCGTGTGAACCCATGGATCGTGGGATAAAACGGGATGACCATCCTTTGTGAGGACAATATCGATCTCGATGCCATGGTATCGCTGAGCGGGATCTTTAACTCCTGCCCTGGCGATGCAGTTCAGCACGGCCGTGCGGGAATTCTGTGGCCATTGGCCCCCGCCGGCCCGGTGTGCAATAATTAACGGTGAATGAGGAGGATTAGGTTTGCTTTCAAGGGCGCTGCTGAAATAGCAGACCACTGCTCCCAAAGCAGCCATAATGATTCCAAGTTCGATCCATACTTCGATCACAATTATTCTCCGGGTGTTTTTAATCCGGCTCTACATTCCGCGCCACTGCCGGCTTATTCGCAGGCAGAAAAAAATTTGTCGGCAAGTTCTTTTCGATACCCCAGCCCATGACATGGTGCAAAATCCCTGGCGCATCTAATCTGGCCAATCTTAAAATGCGTATCAAGCGTCACAAATGAGCATAATTATAAAGCACTTTCTGCACGAACGTCCCACTATTTTTCTCTTCTTCTCGGGAAAACATATTACCGTAATGACTTGTGAATCATCTCAGATTCAATGCTCTTTGCAAGTAGATATCTAATATAAGCGTTATAAGAGATACCTCTTTTTTTTGCGAGCATCTTAATTTTTTTAAGAGTTAGAGGATCAAATTTTATAGTCACAGGTGTTAATTTTGGCCTTTTAAACGTATCGGCGGCTTCTTTAAGGTCCTCCCAATAATTACTTATTGAATGTTTTTCCCAGTACTTTAGTTCCTCTTCTTCTGTTTTAAAATCAGGTAATTTCATTATTTATCATCTTCCTCTTTTTTTATAGAGTTTCCTTGTTTTTTCATCCATATCCCTTGCCGTGATAACCCTCGCAATTCCTTTACCTTTCAAGCTATACACAATGAACAGATAACGGCCACCAATTGTGTAACCAAGCATATACCGAGTTCCCCTCCTCCCCTTTCTTATCCAAGGTTCGTCGTCAAACGCCACATCTTCTACTTCATCTGGCGAGACATGATGCTTGGCAATATGTTCAATATTTCTGTCATTCCATTCAAATTCTCTAATTTCCATGTAACATCTTTACTACAATGGTATTGCTAAAGTCAATACCTCTTATGCAATTTGCGAAAAAATTCACAAATTAAACTAGCTCGAATTTGTCTTGATTTTCATGACCACAGGATAGTGGTCTGAAAAGCCGGTCTGATCAAAGCTGCCGGGCTTCGATGGTCGTCCATATTTCTTCGCCGCGCCAGCAGGTCCTTTCATTTGCTGGGGCTTGAACAACGCGGTGCTGCCATCCACGACCTTGACTTTGCTAGTGTTTTTGATAAATTGCTTGGATACCAGGAACTGATCAAGCATATTCCAATTGCTTGAATAAAGATAGGTACCGGGATCGTCGCCTTGCATAAGTGGCCACATCAGATTCAAGAGTCTGGCCACAGGAGAACGTGTCACTCGTCCCGGGTCGCGAGTTCCAAGCAAATACTCTTGCATGGACCGATTGAATGGCTCGTCGTTGAAGTCGCCCATTGCCAAAATTGGAAGATTAGAATTATTGGCCAGTAACCCGGACAATACATAAGAAAGCGTCTCCCCGGTCAGCATCCGGAATGGCTCGGATGCATACTGGCCGGCAGACCTTGCTGGCCAGTGGTTGGCAATCGCTACAAAATTACGATTGGTGGCCGAAACCGTAAACGTACACCAGAAGAGATCCCTGGTTGCGGTGCGCTTGATAACCACCTGATGCGAGGGATTGGCTGCCTGCAGAGTGTTCTGGTCGAAAAT
>JASFFJ010000863.1:0-3213 GCA_050124355.1 Desulfobacterales bacterium
AGTTGCTGATGTCCGCACTGGGGACAGAATTTAGCGTCGATCGGGATCGATTGATGGCAGTCCGGGCAGGAAACCGCCTGCTGTTCTTCCTTTCCCTTGGACTGCGGTAAGGCACCGGCAAAATACTGCGCAAACATCGCCGGCATCATGAGCCCCATACCGGTGCCCATCCCAGTGCCGGATCCACCTTCTGCCTCTGATGCCTTTTCCATGGCCATTGCGCTTTTCATTTGCATGAGTTTGTTCATGTCATCGAAGACACCCATACGGCTTCTATCGTCAATCGCTTGCTGAACCTCGGGCGGTGGTGTGATGGCGTTGACATAAAGATGGGTCAAGTTTATACCGAAATGGCTGAAATCTTCTTGTAGGCGTTTGGCAAGTCCCTCTGAAAGCTCATCGTATTTCGCGGGCAGGTTAAGGATTGAATCAATGGTCTCTCCCATATAATCGTTAAACCTGGAAACGATGACGCGGTTTAGATATTCTTCAATTTCGGCCGTTGAAAACATCCCCTGGGTTCCCACCAGGCGGTTGATAAACAATACCGGTTGCACCACTTGAAGATTAAAAACGCCAAACGCCCTCAGACGGATGAGGCCCAGTTCGGTATCTTTGAATGCTACCGGATCCCGTGTTCCCCACTTCAGGTTAGTGAAAACCTTCAGATTTACAAAGTACATTTCTGCCCTGAGAGGACTTTTCATACCCCAGGGGATACTGGCAATTTTCGTCAACAGAGGGATGTTTGCCGTTTTGAGCGTATGGCGACCCGGGCCAAATGCCCCAACTGCTTTGCCTTTATAGTAAAATATGCCGGCCTGGCTTTCCCGTATAGTTAACTGGGCGCCGTATTTAATTTCACCCGATCCTTCTTCCGGGAGACGATGAACCAGTTCCTGGCCGGTTTCATCAAACCATTCTAGATTTTCCAAAAAAAGAACGTTATTGGTACCCATATCAGATGTCTCCTTACTATCTTGATTTGCAGATACACTGTATATCGGCTTTCTGGTGGTCAACTTAAGTAGACTTAAGGTTGTGCGGTTGCGGGATCCTTGCTCTGAGGTTGAAATCTAATGATACTTTTATGCCCGTCGCGCGGGGAGGATTGGCCCTATCCATTGAGATGTCTTCAACCAGCAATTCAGCCCGCCGAACCGCTCCAACCAGACTGATTTCATTTGACAGAAATCCTTCTATAGTCGATAATATCTTTTTGGATATCAAGCGGTACCTTGGCAAACACATTTGTAAAAACGGTTAGCTCGAATGGAATTGGTAGCAGCTTTTTAACTTATCATCGGAACACAAAGGGTAATTCCATACTCGGATATTGACAACTTTCTGTGCGTTATTGACGTAAATTGGGGACTGTTTTACTGATCCCAGCGACAGGAGGCATGAATGACGCGTTATGAGGAGAAAAGGAAGTATAAACGATACGAACTCAAAACCCCAGTTATATATGCCTATCAGGATTCCGACCAGTTTACCAAAGCCCAAATGTGCAACTATTGCGAAGGCGGTATGTGCATTGAAGCCGCCAATGCCATTGAGCCGGGAGCCAATATATATGTTATGATGGAAAATTTTTCTCCGGATCCAATTGATGCTGAATTCTATGACGGCTATCGTGCTGAAGTTCGGTGGTGCAGAAATATAGCCCTTGAAAATAACAAGGAATTTAAAGTTGGGGTGAAATACTATAAAACTATTATCAAGTAAACCATCAAAATGGTCGACCAATCTATTCTGCTCTAGTGACGACTTTTGGAAAAAACTCCTCTTTTATACTCTAAGGCTTCCAGGTATCTATTTTTTGTTAACCCTGGGTATCCTGCTTGATTTTATCCTACAATTGCCTTTTCTGGTCATCTGCTCGGTTGAAAATTTTTATCACAGGCGGATTCGCTAATTTGTGCTGCCATGCTCGCCTAAACATCATTGCTGGGTAAATAAGAATGGGGCGTGAAAAGTTTCTCTCATTCTATAAAATATAATCAGGCGGATTTGCAATGGAATTGAGAAAACTGCAGGGGACGGATTAAAGGCAATGTCTGTAATCAAAGGTTGTTTTAATCATTAATCAGCAACAGGATGATCGGCAGACTCATTGCCGCTAATATGATTAAACCCGGCAGGGACATATAGGGTTTGTACCACGGTTGCTCATTTACTTTTGCTTTTTTGACTTCGCTCAAGAACCAGTTTCCGACAATCATAGCAGCAACCAGAACAGCGACATATTTTATAAGATTGAACAGATTTAATCCATCCATGGGTGACATACCCCAATCCGAATAAACCGGAATTGGCTATTGAATTTTTTATATTTTATTGTATAGTGGGGTCGTTGGTACTGAAGATTCAAAAGCAAATATACGGTGAGGCAGCATATTAACGAAATCTGAATCAGATCAAACTTGCCCCGGCTGTGCTGCCAGTTCCAATACTTGCGGCCGAAAGGCTCGTCGGAGGTAGAACCAAATCCTGATTGATTAATTTGGTTATCGTAATTACGAATTTGTGGATTTACGCTTGGTGTCAGGACCTGAGGTTCATGACTGGTACGCCTGGCAGGATTCGAACCTGCGGCCTACGGATTAGAAGTCCGTTGCTCTATCCAGCTGAGCTACAGGCGCACATGGACTAAAAACTTATCATAGCTGCCGAGTTCTGTCCATATTTAAATTGTTGCCGTGTCCTGCGATTAGTACCATTTTAGCGATCTTGATTTTCCAACAGAACGGACAATAGTTAAATTTATCCATTCAAGCAGACTGAGTTTATGAAGAAAAAAACCGCTACTAAAAAGAAAGCAACAAAAAAGCCGGTTGTAAAGAATGCGACGACTTCAAATAAGCGTCAGCGTTCGTCGACAGAGCGATCTGCTGATAAAGCTCTGGTAAAGTTTGATCCGCTTCAACGATATCTCACGGAAATCAGCAATTACAAACTGCTGACCAGAGAGCAGGAAAAGGAGCTGGGCATTCAAGTCAGAGAACATGGTGATAAGCAGGCTGCATACCGGCTGGTCACCTCCAATCTGAGGCTTGTCGTAAAAATTGCCCTGGAATTTCAGCGAGTTTGGATGCAAAATCTACTGGATCTTATTCAGGAAGGTAACATCGGCTTGATGCAGGCTGTCAAAAAGTTTGATCCTTATAAAAATGTAAAATTTTCTTACTATGCCTCCTTTTGGATAAAGGC
>JASFFJ010000864.1:0-3213 GCA_050124355.1 Desulfobacterales bacterium
TCCGGGAACTGGAAAATCTGATGGAGAGAGGCTATATCCTGGAATCCGGCGCGGTGTTGACGCCGGAAAGTTTTGAGGCCGATCTTTTCGATTCAGCTGTCGGTGATGTCTCAGCTGTGTTGCCGGTTGATGCTCGACTACAGTTGTCCGTAGCCAGGCGGCAGGCCATTGATGATTTTGAGCGGCAATATCTCAAAGAGTTGTTTGCCCGCAACAAAGGCAAAGTCAGCCGAACGGCCGAAGATGCCGGTGTCAGCACCCGCCAGTTGAACAAGCTGATGGTCAAGCATGGGATTCGGAGAGAAGAATTTAGAAACTGACGGCCAGGAAAATCAGGAGCGGCAGCCATGAAAAAAAATGGTGTTTTAATCGTTGATGACGAAAAGGCAACTCGTGAGCTTTTTTCTATGTATTTAAGACTTCAAGGGCTTGACATTGAAACGGCGGGAGATGGTGTCGAAGGATTGAATAAATTCACAAGCCATCCTTTCGACGTCGTGCTGACCGATATCCAGATGCCTCACATGGACGGTCTGTCTTTATCAAAGGAAATCAAAAAAATACAATCGCAAACGGCTATTATTATAATGACCGGCGATGACCGGCTGGCTCTCCAGGCCGAGTCGGTTGCAGATTTTGTATTGGTAAAGCCTTTCGGGCTTTCGGAACTATATGAAAAACTGCAATGCTGTATCGGAAAACAGGCGCAAATAGAGAATAGTCAAACCGAACTGAGAAAGAGCAAGCGTCTCAGGCATGAATCGCTAATTACAGTCGAAGATGACTTTGGATTTCCCTATTACGGGATGATCTACAACCTAAACCATTCAGGTCTATACTTCCATGCTTTGAATGATATGCCGTCCGGCAAAAGCATTCAGATTCAGATTGAAGATTTACCTCCCGAACTTACCCAAAATTCTTTTGCTGCCAAAGTCGTTTGGAGTGAAAAGTTAAATGACGATTCCGTTTTTCGTTATGGCATCGGCATAAAATATTGTTAGAGGAGGTTTCTGATGAAATTCTCCTGAATGCCGAACAGGCAAAATGCGGGGAACTGCCAGGGTAATTGTTCCAGCGCAGGCCGTTTGTCCGACCTGCAGCGGGTGCGGCGGCGTGGGCTCCTACGAGTGTATGCGCTGTGTCGGCGAAGGGACCATTTCCGGTGAGGTGCCGCTTTGCGTTGCATTTCCACCGGGACTTACGCAGGATCATGCGGCGATGATTCCTTTGGATCGATCTAGGATAAGAAATCTTTATCTGACGGTACTTTTCAGGCCAACCGGAACCGATGAAATTTAGTGTAAAACTTCAGTCATTCGGTAATGCGAGTGCGGGCGTTTTGCTGATATCATTAAGTTTCACAGAGTCGAGCGCTATTACGGCAGTTTTACTCGCAGCTTTACAATGCCTGACAATGTGGATGAAAGCAAAATAGAAGCGTCATTTAAGGATGGGATGCTAAATCTTCACATCCCCAAAACCGAAGCGGCCAAACCCAAAGCAATTGAAGTGAAAGTCAAGTAAGGATTTTAACTCGACAGAAGGATAGAAGGGGTGGATGGGTGTCTCACCCTCTTTTTTGGTGTCCATGTCGCCACCATCATCGCATCATCGGCAAGCGGGTAGTTGATCCCGCCTTGGATGGTGTTGATCATGCTTAGAAAAAAGCCGGTCAAAACGCATCTGACAAGAAAAAAAGAAGACGGAATTGCAATCAGCGACCACCAGCTGGAGGTATGAGGAAAGCCCCTCCAAGGGGACGTGGAGACACGCTCTGCTGGTGATCGCTGATTTGTGAAGTTTTATGTTTTATCAACCGGCCGGATGCCGAGCGAAAATTGTTATTGTGAAAAACCAGATGATATTTCTTCCTGAAAATAAGAACCTTAAGTTCCAAATTTGCATAAAATATAGGAACTTACAGTTCTGATAAAAATATACTATAAAATCTGCAGGTTATAACAATAGCCCATCTTTAACCAATCAATTATTCAATTTCTCGTCTCCCCAAATAAGAATGACCATTTCCTGCGAATATTCATTTAAATATTAAAATATTATAATAATCAGCAGGTTAGAAATTGGCACATGTATTGCTCATTAATGAGTAGAAAAGGGATTAAAGAATTTTTTTCTTTTAAAACTGCTTTTCCGAATATCTTTTTTACCATGAAATTTATTGCAGGAGATTAGTGGGAGATCGACAGAAAATGTTTAAATTGCCGCAGTTTGAGATAAAAACCATTATTGACAACAATTGGAAAAAGGTTTCTGAAAAGGAATTTCTAATAAAATTACTGGATACCTTTGAGGCGATTACCCCGGTGCTAAGTTCAATGTTCAAGGGTGAGGAAATTTCTACTCAAGATTGTAGTTTTAGGATACAAAGCGTCCGTTTTTAATACGTTGGTACCGGTATGCGATCGATAAAATTTGCCTCTTTTTTTTTTATCTGACCTACCCTATTCATCCGACCAAAGTCCAGTTGGTCGTCGAAACTTTGAGCGAACACCTCAGCCGAGATTTGAACCTGGATTATCTCAGGGATCAACTCTGGAAATCCGAGTGACTGGATGTCATCAACAGTCGATCCGCCGCCATGAGGGAGGTGTTTAAGAAGTTACGCATGGTCGCCTCTACCAGGGCAACGGTGTTCTTAACCAGAGAAAATGGAACCGGTAAAACCCTTTTTGCGATGCTGCTCCACCGCCACAACAACCGCTGCGACGATCCCTTTATCAGCGTGCATTGCGGCGCGATTCCCGACATCTTGCTGGAAAGCGAGCTTTTTGGGCATGAAAAGGGGGCCTTTATCTGTTCATTGATAATTTTTGGACGCCGGCAAATACGGAACTCTTAGTTCCGATTGCAATCAAGAAACAGAACCAAACGGTCTGATTTTAGAATAGCTATCAGGATCAGGTGCGCATAAACGGAAAAAAAATACTCGACGTAAATAAAACCAATGCCATTAAATTTGTAAAATCCTTGATGTTAAGACTAAAAATAGACCTGTTGGATTGAATCCGACTGCAATAGACAGTTGCGTCCAATTTGCTTCAAAGTGGCATATGCTTTGCTGTTTGCTTTTATCCAGAGATTTCGAACGATCCGGTTAACGGTCATTTTCTAGAAAATATGAAAGGAATTTCAGTATGTATAAGAAAATCCTGGTCCCTTTAGACGGATCAAAAAGAGCGGAAATGATAC
>JASFFJ010000865.1:0-3209 GCA_050124355.1 Desulfobacterales bacterium
AATCACCTCATCACCGTCCAGAATTAGAATCCATTCACCGGATGCCTTTGAAATCGAATAATTCCGAGCTTTAGCAAAATCATTTTCCCACTCATAATCATAAACCCTGGCCCCAAAAGCGATGGCGATATCTTTGGATCGGTCGCTGGAGCCCGTATCAACCACTATCATTTCGTCGACGATTGGTTTTACACTGGCCAGACATCGGGCTAAATACTTTTCTTCATCCTTAATAATCATGCATACAGAGACAGAAGATTTTTTTGATGATTTTTGAATGCTAATCGGCCCCAGTTTATCTCTGACCTTTAGGGCGGCGTCTATCACCCCATTATCATTTCCGAATTTGATTATAGCGTCTTCGATATCAACCATGGCCATCTCATATTGGCCCTGCTGGATCAGAAAATCGATCAGCATATATTTTATTTTCTGATTTTCAGGGTACAGGGCCGCCGCCTCGCGCGCAAGGACCTCTGCTTTAGAGAAATCAGCAGTCGCACCAATAACGGAGTGGTAATTATTGGCAATATCATTATCAGTGGGGTTTAGCCGAAAAGCTTTTTCAAACAATTTAAGGGTGTCTTGCGGCCGATCGACTTCCAGGGCTAGCATTCCCAAATTAGTGTAAGGGTCGCCATAACCCGGATCGGAATCGATCGCCTGTTTAAAATATTTTTCAGCCAATGTGATATTTCTATTTCGATAGGCCAGAATGCCTTTAAGGTTCAGGGCGGGTGGGTGATCGGGATTCATTAAAAGTACCTGTTCTATATGGGTCTGTGCTGTTTCATAGTTTTCTAATCCTTCTTCAGCATAGGCCAGCAGTTGCTCTTTTCGCATTTCCTGATTTTCGTCGGCCGGTGGCATCTCGATCAGAGCCTCTTTGGCAGACTGAAATCTTTTGGCCGCCAGTAATATTTCAGATAGGCCAAGGTAGACGCGTGGGTCTTCGGGCTGAGCCCCTATTGCGCCCAATAATACTTCAACGGCCGGGTCAATTTGACCTTTCTGGCTCAATTCTGCCGCTCGTGCCAGAAGCTGTAATGCCACTAAGGCTTTGGTTTGCGAATTTTGAGTACCATTCCATTTTTCTTTATACTTTTTTCGATCGGCGGTAATCGCCTGATTTCTCGCTGAAGCGCTCTTTTTGGTTTTATGCCGATCGTAATGGTGGATATAGGTATCAGCTGCAATTAAATTTTGATAGCCCTCTGAGACTGCTCGTTGGCAAAAATCTTCGATCATGAATTTCCTTGAAACAAATATCCGATATCATCGAGCAGTTCACGTGGGAAAGCCAAACAGAAATCGGATAGATTTCCGGTGGCCACCCTTCTATATTGATTTTGTTGATAAAACGCTTTGGCAGCAGATTCGAACTGAGGCCGGTCCGATTCGTTGCAGGCGATTATCTGCTGGATGCCCTCTGCCCGGTTGGACATGGGACCCACCACACCGATATTCGGTTCGAGGTTGATACACCTCTTAAATGCGTTAAGCCAATTTTCCGACACCACCACATCATTGTGCATCAGCACAATCATGTCACCGCAGGCTTTTTCGATCGCTTGGTTGAAAGATTCGGCCCGACCCGTCTGCCTGGTGCAATCAATCATACGGTACTGGTCGTTATCTTTGACCAGTTGCTGGGCCCATTTGAGCATGCTTTTAGTGGTCCCACGATTGATAAGTAGTATTTCATGGAATTCCGGCGTGCACGCCATAACACTTTTAATGCATTCTTTGACACAGTTCTGAATTCCATCAAGGCTGATAATTACGGATACCGTCGCGGCCCGGTTTTCGGCCGCAGATCGATCCGGCTCAAGATCATTGGATTCAACCTTATCTGTTAACATCGAAAGGGCGTTTGCCGATTCAGATGGCGGTAAACCGCTGGCAGTCGGATATTGACCCAGGGACCGGAGATTGTTGCTGGCATCTTCATGGCCGGGTTCCAGTTCAAGCACCCGATGATAAAACGCTTCGGCATCACCCGGCCTTTCCAATGCTGCGCAGATCCGGCCAATGGCCAGTAAGGTTTCAATGTCCCGGGGGTGGGTGTTTAAAATGTCTACATAAATATTAAGTGCTTCTTCGAGGCGCCCAAGCTCAAGGCAGTAAAAATCGGCCAGGTTTTTCTGAAAATTAATATTTTCGGGCATCGCCTCAACGGCGCGTTCATAATAGTGCTGTGCTTTTTCTTTGTCGCCGGTATGATAGTAAAGGACTCCAATGTCATTGTACGCCAGAGCATAATCCGGAAACTTTTCAAGCAGGTGCTCCAAGGCGGCAAGGGCTCGGTGGGGATCGCCATTGTTCAGCAACGGTTGAATCTCGTCATAGAGCGCTTCCGGCGTTTTGGCTGCGGAATCATGCGCTTCCAGCGAGTTTAATTTGTCCAGGAATTGCCGGGCATCTTGATGCCCGGGTTCGATTTCCAAAACCCGGCTGTAAAATACTTCGGCGTCTTGGAATTTTTCCAAGGCAACACAAATATGACCGGTGATTAGCAGTGTCTCGACATCTGCTGGATCTGATTTTAATATTTTTACGTAGATTCCTAAAGCATCTTCGACCCTGCCCAATTCGGCATAGTAAAAATCGCCCAGATTCTTTTGAAATACCATGTTCTCTGAATCCAGTTGCACGGCCCGCTCATAGTATTCAAGCGCTTTTTCCATATTTCCCACACTGAAATACAAGACACCCAGATCATTATGAGCAAGAGCAAACTCCGGATAGGAGACGATAAAGTTTTGCAAATCGTTAATGACTTCTTCGGAGGGCTTGGTGTTTAGAGAAGAATGAATAGTGGAATATAACGCCTCGGCCGTTTTAAAATCCTTACCGGATTTTTTTATACCCGAGCTATCATTATCTAGGGGATAGTAGTGGATCGAAGGATCAAATCGGGGGTTGTTCATTTCGGAAAGACGATAGGGAGAACCATATGGCTTCTCAGCCGGCAATCCCCACTTGTCCTTAAATATAGCCCAATTTTTATGCAAACTCTTGCTAAGATCGACCTTTTCACCGATAAAGGTTCGATGGCCGAAATGGTGAATAAAGCAATCCCGAGCAATCCAGGATTGAAAGCCAGCAATGGTGGCTCTTAAACTAAAGTCATCATCTTCAAAATTCCCAAGTCCGTATCGGTTATCCATTCCTCCAATCTTGTCGATAACGGTCCGCTTGATCAGCAT
>JASFFJ010000866.1:0-3208 GCA_050124355.1 Desulfobacterales bacterium
GATGAAAATAAAGTGGAAATTCAAAAACCCGTGGTGCGACGGTTATTGCGGTTGATGGAATTTCGCAACTCATATCCGGCTTTTAACGGCCAGTTTGTGATCGTCGAAGCACCCGATGACCAGTTGAAGCTGTCTTGGTCGCAGGCTCCCTACCATACTGCTGCCAGTATTGATCTGAGGAATTACAGCGTCCAAATTGAGTATTATGACCAGGATCAGCGCAAGACAAACACATTTTCTGCATAGTATCAGATACTGTGCTGCGTGTTAAAAATACAAAACAACATCTTATTTACGGCCATTTTTGGAAAAATGTGCATGTTTGCTATCTTCTAAAAAACGCAGCATCAGCGATCTTCCGAAACGTTAAGATACTCCAACAAAACCTGAAACTGAAAGAAAATTGCCTGGCGAAATCGGGCGACGAAAACTTTGAGAGGTTGTCATCATGAATATCACGCTGCTGGATGGCGGGATGGGTCAGGAGCTTCTGGCTCGCTCGTCAGCCAAGCCGACAGGCCTATGGTCTACACAGATCTTAATGGATTCACCCGAGTTGGTTCGAGCGGTGCATAACGATTATTTTGCGGCGGGTGCCGATATTGCCACCACAAACAGCTATGCGATTCATCGTGACCGGCTGCGCCCTTTTGGGATAGAGGACCGTTTTGCAGATCTGCACCAATTGGCCTGCAAAATCGCGGTCTCCGCCCGGGATAAACATGGAGACGGCCTGGTGGCCGGCTCTCTGGGACCATCAGGCTGGTCCTATCGCCCTGATCTTGCACCCCCTGTAGAGGAGGCAGCTGTGCTTTATGGCGAAATTGCAAAATTACACGAGCCTTATGTAGATTTGATTCTATGTGAAACCATGTCATCGGTCAAGCAAGCGCGGGGGGCCGTCATGGGTGCAACGGTGGTGACGAAACCGGTTTGGCTGGCAGTTACCGTCGATGACGAGGACGGTACGAAGCTTCGCTCAGGGGAGCCATTAACCGAGTTATTGCCGATGATTGCAGAGTTTCAGGTAGACGCCGTGTTGGTCAATTGTTCGGCGCCTGAGGCAGTGGTTCAAGCAATACCCTTGTTGACAAATCAAGGGATTCCCGTTGGCGGGTACGCCAACGGATTTGTGAAAATTACAAAAGATTTTATGAAAAAAGGGGCGACCGTGGATGTGTTGGAAAAACGTCCTAATCTGGGACCAGAGATCTATGCAGACTTCGCAGACAGCTGGATCAAAGACGGCGCTAGCATTGTCGGCGGCTGTTGTGAGGTTGGTCCCGCTCATATCAAGGAGCTGGCAAGGCGCTTAAAGAATAGGTCAGAAGGCGATCCTGATAACTGACTTGCGAGCTATCATTTTTTTTAAAATTGACAGAATACCACAAATCCGAAATCTGCAATCTTAAATCCCAAATCTATGTGGAATTCACCCATGAGCACACCCCCTAAATTAACGCCCCAAAACAGATATGACTTGGATCAAATGGCAGATGGATATTCGGCTTTTGTTGAACGCCATCCATCGTTTAATCGAACTGCGTTGTTAGATGAATGGCGGAAGACCCAATACAACCGACTCGATGCCAATGGACAAATTTACCTCGATTATACCGGTGGCGGACTGTACAGTGAATCGCAACTGCGTGAACATATGGAGTTGCTATCTACCAGCGTACTCGGCAATCCCCACTCCGCAAACCTTACTTCCCTGGCAATGACAGACCTGGTTGAGGATACGCGGGAAAAAGTTCTCCACTACTTCAACGCATCACCGGATGAATACATTGCCATCTTCACGGCAAATGCCAGCGTTGCATTGAAGCTGGTCGGTGAGGCTTATCCGTTTACACCCGCCAGTCATTACATTCTCACCTTCGACAATCACAACTCTGTCAATGGCATCCGCGAATTTGCGAAGGTCAAAGGCGCAAAGGTGACCTATGTGCCGTTAACAAAGCCGGATTTGCGCATAGATCGGGCAGAACTAAGTGACGTTCTGAATACCGTGGATATGGATCAACACAATTTGTTTGCTTTCCCGGCGCAGTCCAACTATTCCGGCGTAAAACACCCACTGGATTTGATAGAACAGGCACACAGCAAGGGCATGGATGTGTTGCTGGATGCAGCGGCCTATGTACCCACCAGCGGCCTTGATTTGAGTGTGGTTAAACCGGAGTTTATCGCCATCTCGTTCTACAAGATGTTTGGATACCCCACTGGCATCGGCGCATTGCTTGTTCGCAAGGCAGTGTTCCAGAAGATGAAACGACCGTGGTTTGCAGGCGGTACGGTGAATTTTGCCAGCGTGCAGGGCAATGGCCACTATTTGGCGCCAAATGAAGCCGCCTTTGAAGACGGTACGGTAAATTATCTGAACATCCCGGCAATCCAAACCGGGTTACAGCACCTGGAGAAGGTGGGAATTAAAATCATCGGGAAGCGGGTCCAGTGCCTCACCAGCTGGTTGCTTGATAACCTACTCTCATTGCAGCATAGCAATGGCAAGCCGATGGTCCGTATTTATGGCCCGACCGATACAGAGATGCGCGGCGGAACGGTAGCGCTGAACTTCTACGGACCGGATAAACGGCTTCTCGATTATCGTCGCGTTGAAGAGCTGGCCAACAAGGAAGGCATCTCGCTACGTACCGGCTGTTTTTGCAACCCCGGCGCAGGTGAAATTGCAGAAGGGCTGACGACGGAAGATATGATGGCCGGATTGAATGATGGACCGGATTTGAGCTTGCCCCATTTTGTGCAGGTGATTCAGCACCGGGGAAATAAAAGCGCCGGTGCAATTCGTATTTCAGTTGGCCTGGCAACGAACTTTGCCGATGTGTATCGGTTCATGCATTTTGCGGCAGGCTTTCGAGACGAGACCAATATGAGTATTGGTGACGTGACGTTTGATATTCAGTCTTGCCGGACAATTCGGGACGGCAGCTAGAGATTCCTGTATTATGCGGCTATCAATACTCAATTCCTATTGGGTTGCCAATGCGATCATTGACTTTTGCCTCTCAGATCGATGGGCCACCGGTCAATAACCTGTTTCCCTCGGGTTATATAAAAACAATCAAATAGATTAATCGTCGGGTCGCAGTGGGAGGTCACGAGCTCTACCACTGCCCCTAGCGGCGGGAGGTTGCCCTCATTTTTGCGGATGAGTTTACCGTATTCGTCGCCAAACCATTCGTAT
>JASFFJ010000867.1:0-3204 GCA_050124355.1 Desulfobacterales bacterium
TCTACGACCACTAAAAAACCCTCCACTAAATCATCAATATAATGCGGGATGTATTGCGCTTTCAAATAAACCAACTGACCATCAGGTTTCTTGAGTGGGGTCTCAAATTCCTGCGCCTGTCCCATTAAGACAGCTTTGATTTTACCAATAGTGGCTTTGTGTCCGTCCTCTCCAAGTACTTCCTTGGTTGACAATCCTATTATTGCATCTGAATCCATTCGGAAAAAGTCCTGGTAGTGGCGGTTTACATACTGATAGATATGATTTTTATCGACATAGGATAAAAAATTCGGGGCCAGATCCAGCAGGTTTTTGAAAAAGCTCACCATTGCAGCATGCTTGTTGCTTGCACTTTTTAGGTCTTGGTTAATTATTTCCTGTTTGTGAAGGTCCTCTTCCAGGGCTTTCACCCTATCTTCCAATTCTTCGTAGCCTGGTTTTCCGTTCATGTTAGCACCTTAATGTAGATACATTGGGGATGTCTGGCCAGTGATATATCACTCTTTTTCCATAGTCGAGGTCATCCAAGTAGGCCCAGAGGTACGTATCATGGATCTATTATTGAAAGGCTTTCAATTTATAACTGTATATCCTGCGAAGAAGAAAGGTCAAAACTCATCAATAGTTGTATGATGGTAACCTTTTGAATGGGAAAAATCAAATTGCGAATATTGACTCCCCCTGGATTATCCTGACTGGCAGCATGTTTGATATCCTAACTGAAGTTTTGCATTTTTCTAACACAGTACAAACATAACCGTGATTCAGTAAGAAATCAGTTGCGGCAACAAATATAAATTCAAATGTATACAAAATGAGGAGAAAGCAATGATGTTTATGAGCAAGTTGAATTGGGCAAAATATGTTCTGTTGGTGTGTTGTTTTTCCCTGGTTGTGGCTGGCAGTGCTGCTGCCGAAGAAACCATCAAAGAATTCCGCATCGGTGTTTTGGGCGGTGAAAATGCCTCTGACCGGCTACGTTCCAATGAATGCCTCAAGCAAAAAGCGGAAGAAGTTTTGGGTGTCCCCGTTAAAATCTTTGCCCCGGCAGATTATAACGGTGTTATCGAAGGATTGCTGGGCGGCAACCTGGACATGGCTTGGCTGGGAGCATCCGGCTACGCAAAGGTCTATCTGACCGACCCGAATGCGGTTGAACCAGTTTTGACGAAAATTAACAAAGACGGTTCTTTCGGTTATTACTCCATCGGGTTTGCCCGGGTGGACAGCGGCATTAAAAATCTGGACGGCATGAAGGGCAAGGTTTTCGGCTTTGGCGACCCCAACTCCACCTCCGGGTATCTGATTCCGTCCATCGAAATTCCCCAGGCCGGCTATTCCATGAAATCCGGTGATTATTTCAAAGAAGTCAAATTTACCGGCGGACACGAACAGACCATTGTGGCCGTATTCAACGGTGATATTGACGGCGGTGTTACCTGGGCCGACGGTCTGGGCGACTGGGCGGACGGATTCAACAGCGGAGCCCTGCGCAAGGCAACGGATGCCGGTCTCGTGGACATGACCCAAATTCAGGAAATCTGGCGTTCCAAACTGATTCCCGAAGGCCCGATTGTGTTGCGCAAGACCCTGCCAGATTCCGTTAAACTCAAGATCACCGGCATGCTTGCCAGCCTGCCGTCAATGGATCCCGAATGCGCCTACCAGTTCATGGCCGGTGAAATCATGGCCATTGCCCCCATTGACCATTCGGACTATGAGATCATCATCGCGGCCCGTAAAGCCAAATCCAAATAAGCTAAATCTAGCGTACAAAGGCCGCCTGCCATAGGCGGCCTTTGCTGTTTTATTCAGAATTACCGCCATGACAACAGATGCCATCCAGCTTGAAATCATTGCAATGGAGAAGCGGCGAGCGCTCTATTCCACTATCGGCATTCTGTTGATGATAGCGGCGCTTGCCAGTGGGTACGGACTGGCCAGCAGCATGAATTCCGGCAGTTTCCTGAATGGATTGGAAAAATTCTTTGACTATCCCGGAGAAATTGTTCGGGAGGCATGGGATGCCGGCAAGGGATTCTTTGGACTGGTGCTGCAATTTATTCCGGCCCTCATCGAAACCCTGAACATTGCCGGCGCGGCAACCCTGACCGGCGGGGCCGCGGCCGTGGTTCTGGCATTTCTCGGTTCCAGCAACTTGGGCGTGAAACCGCCTGCGGTCATCTCCATTGTCCGGCGGATTATGGACAGCATGCGGGCATTTCCCGAACTGATCATTGCCCTGTTTCTGATTTTTATCCTGGGATCCAGTCCGGTTCCGGCAATGATTGCGGTTGCGTTTCATACGGCCGGGGCCCTTGGGAAATTGTTTTCAGAGGTCAACGAAAACGCAGATTCCGATCCTGTTGAAGGCCTTGAATCCTGTGGTGCTAATTGGCTGCAGCGCATGCGCTACGGGGTACTGCCGCAGGTGATGCCGAACTACCTGAGCTATTTTATGCTGCGCTTTGAAATCAACGTCCGCGCCTCCGCCATCCTCGGGTTTGTGGGGGCCGGCGGCATCGGCACGGAACTGCGGCGTACCATCGGATGGGGCAAAGGCGCCGGTGACGAGACTGCTGCCCTATTTTTTCTTTTAATCCTGTCCATCTTTATCATCGATCAACTTTCATCGTTTATGCGCCAGCGACTGGTGTCCGGCAAGCAAAGCGATTAAGAGAGGGTAACAATGTCAGGAAGTTCCATGACCATCGACACCCGAAGGCACACGGTGGACTTCTTGGGCGTTTACCATATTGTCCGGCGCAACAGCCTGGTGATCATTGCCGGCACGCTTGCAGTGACCCTCTATCTGGCCTATGTCCTCGTTGCGTTTGATGTGCCCGAGCTGATTGCGAAATCCAAACCCATGCGCGCTACGCTTCTGGCGACGGATGCCGTCGCCCACAAGGTGCACGTCACCAAATTTTTGCGGGGGGACCCAAAGACCGTTGTTGCTGTGGAAGGCGAACGCACTGCGACATATGAGACGCCGCCTGAGTGGGTCCGCATTTCAGACGATGCGGTGTTCGTAGATCTGGGCAGCGGGTATCATGTAGCAATAAAGGAAAAGCAGCTCGTCATGGAGATCCCGGATTACGGTCCGATCCGGGCAGCGGTTACCGGCAAGGGTGTCGAAACCCATCTACCGGAGGGCCAATCCCCCCCGGTTTGGCTTAGGTCCACACCGGCAAAATTTGATGC
>JASFFJ010000868.1:0-3197 GCA_050124355.1 Desulfobacterales bacterium
ATGTGTGTCGTTTACCGCTGGCATTAAAAGGGGAAATTCTTACCAAACGATGGACACCGGTTTCAGATTTCAGGTATCCGAAGGCATTTTGACCACCCGCCGTGAAGGTGACACTTTTTATGCCGGCCTCGTCACCCGGTTGAAAATCTATCAGCTCAAATTTGAAACCCCTACGTTCGATCCAGCGGGAATACATTCTAAACAGCATCTCCGCCCAATCCTGGGCCTCGGTGCCGCCGGCGCCGGCATTGATGGATACAATGGCATTTTTGGCGTCATCTTTGCCATCCAGCATGATATCCAGTGAAAACTGGTCGATGGCCTGGTCAAGAGATTCTGCCTGCTGGGCCGCCTCCTCTAAGGTCTCCGGATCGGATTCTTCCATCGCCAAATCCAGCAGAATTTGATTTTCTTCCAGATCATGCCACAGCTTGTTAAACTGATCGAGTTTGTTAGCGATCGAAGTCCGTTCCTTCAAGATGGATTTGGAATCTTCCGGATTATCCCAAAAGCCATCTTTGGCGATAATACTTTCAATCTCAGCCAATCGTTTTTCTCTGTCATCAATGTCAAAGATAACTCCGCAGATGTTCCAGTTTAACTTTGAGTTCATCCAGATTCTGTTTTAGTTCGATAGACATTTTGGTTTCCTCCCTTTTTTCTTTTGGTCCCGTACCTTACTATTTCAAGCAGAATGACCAACAGGACTACCGCCAGGCAAAGCTGAGCAAACAGGTCCCCGATGCGGGTGTAGGTCGATTTTAGTTTTAAAAATGGGATCGACTGGACCAGAGCCGCATCCTGAAGCAACGGGGTTGAGGCTAAAACTCTGCCGGCCGGGTCGATAAAGCCGCTAATGCCTGTATTGGCAGACCGTACCAGCGCTCGCCGATTTTCCACTGCTCTGAAAACGGTCATGGAAAAATGCTGATAGGGTCCGCTGGTTTTGCCAAACCAAGCATCATTGGTGATATTGATCAGCAACGACGCATTGTTTTTGACCATGGCCCGGGACAGCCCCGGGAAAATGATTTCATAGCAAATTTGAACGCCGATCTGCTCATTCTTCCAGCTTAAGGTTTTGCCCTCCAAGCCGCCCCTGAAATCGCCCACCTGAGCCACTATTTTCCCCAAAAATGGGAGCCATTTCTTAAGCGGGACGTATTCTCCAAATGGAACCAGGTGGGTTTTGTCGTATTTGCTGATATTTTTTGTCAGCGGGCTGATCAAATAGGCACTGTTGAAGTACCTCACCCCATCATCCGATTGCACAAAAGAAGGGCTGCCGATCAGGTAATCCGCCGTTGTTTGCTGAATTCCCTCAAATACCAGTTCCGTGGGCTTGATATCATACAATAAGTAAAATGGGGTGGCCGATTCCGGCCATACGATAAGCTCTGGTTGCTGTTTTATGATCGATGAGGTCAAACGATGGTATTTATTTACGGTATCGATTTGAAAGGCAGGGTCCCACTTGACTGCCTGGTCGATGTTGCCCTGAACAACGGCAATGCGGGTTTTGGGAGAGATTGCAATTAAATGATCGATCGTTTTCAGGCGCCAGTGGCCGTATGACCAACTCAGAGCGATTCCCAGGATTAAAGCAATGACTGCGCCGGTTACCAGGCGTTTTGTAACATCTGTGTCCAGCCACCTCCTTTTTGTGAAATAAAGCAAGGTGATAAAAACTGCCCCATTGACAAGGGCGATCAAAGCCGACAGGCCATATACACCCAATATATCTGAAATCTGAATGAGTTGCAAACGGTTAAATTGGGAGTATCCTAATAATTCCCAGGGAAACCCGGAAAATATGAAGGAGCGCAAATATTCCAGTGCCACCCATAGCAAGGGAATCATGACCAGACACCTGACGGGTTTTTTCCCGATCTTGGACAGGGCGGCTGCAAAGGATCCCACAAATAGGGCCAGAAATGCGGCAAAGAGAAGCAAGATCAATATGCTCAAATATGCCGGCAAATACCCATAGGTTCGCATGACGGGGACCAGCCAGTACAACAGCATCAGAAAATGAATTAGACCGGTGATAAATCCCAGGCGAAAACCGGTTCCAACAGATTGGTCTTTTAGGGTGTATAACAACGGAACCAATGCAACCCAGGCCAACCCGTCCAGCCCGATTTTGGGAAAGGCGCCTGTCAGCAGCAAGCCGCTTAAGGCCGCCGTAGATATGTTTTTTATTCCTGTGTTCAAAAGTTTAGGGTTCACCGTTCAAGGTCAATTGGATGCATTATGCTTAAATCTTGATCACCTCGAAAAAAGTCAATTCTTCCGATTTAACGTCATTCTGAAGAAACCCGGAATCCAGTAAATTCCAGGAGTTCTGGATGCCGGATCAAGTCCGGCATGACAAATTCGGAACTTTTGCGTACCCAACAAAGTCCTTCAATGAAGTTTCATATAAGCCGGGGCCGCTGGCCGCGAGCGTCCAGTCTGATCGGAAAAGAAACTCAGGGAGCTATCTGAGCGTTCTTTTTGTAGGTCAGGGTGCGAGCGAAGCGAGTTCCCTGACAAATACCTTTATCTGGCATCACCCGAGAATTGTCAGGTAACGCCTACGGCGCAACCTAACATCTACAGCCTGATCATGGTTTCACCAGGCACAATTTCATACGTAGTTTTATACGAGGATATGCTATTGCGTCTGTCTCTCCTGACACCGGAGAATTGAAATCAAATTCCCTAGATTAAGCGACTTAAAAAATCAGCGACCACTAGCAGAGCTGGGGGTATGGGGATAGCCTCTCGAAGGGGCCGGGACCACGTTTTGCGAGTGGTCGCTGATTGGTAAAAGAATTTTGGTTTCAAGTTCCTTTTTTTCTGATAGTATGGCCATCTCTGTATATGATAAGTTCATTCGCAGTACGCTTTTATCTCATCTAACTGCTTTGATCATACGTTTCGCTGCTTTCAAATTTGAACAGGTCGAAAAACAAGCCAAAATTCTTTTGATTAACTCCCTTCATAAGCACCGACGTTGTTCAACTTTGGATAAATTAGCCGCGATCACACGGTAACGGTAGAACCCTTTCAATTCTCACCGTCAGAGACGGTGGCTTATGAAGGGAGTTACTACAATGTAGCGCTTTTTACTATATTCTTGACAAAGACCTCCACATTGTGTAGAAATGTAGGAAAATTCCTGATCCAACATCACCTGTTGATCAGAAGCGCAA
>JASFFJ010000869.1:0-3195 GCA_050124355.1 Desulfobacterales bacterium
TGCCCTGGTAGGGATCGTTCTGCTGCTGCTTATCACCGCCGGTGGCCGGCTTGATCTTTAGAAACCAGTAGCACATGCTGGTGGAGGAAAACATGGAAAAAAACCATGACCCCATCAGCAAAATAATCATCACCGAACCCAACGAGGAGGTGTAATCACCCGTTGAACCAATTTGAAGCAGTATCGGTCCGAAGGCAAAAACCGTTGTGAGGGTACTGGTGAGCAAGGGAACAGCCAGCGAACTGCCGGTCTTTAAAACGGCTTCCTTGCGTGTCAGTCCCGTTTCCAGATTGACTTTAATGTCATCCGACACCACAATGGCGTTGTCCACGAACATCCCCAGTGCAATGATCATGGTGGCCAGCGACATCCGTTCCATATCGATCCCCAGCGCGTACATTGCCAAAATACCGAAAAGCATGACCAGGGGGATAAACGAGCCGACGATCAAACCGGTTCGAAACCCAAGCAGCAGCATGACCACCACCAGGACGATGCCGACACTTTCGATCACATTGAGCACCATGCCGCTGACGGCCTTTTTAATGAGCTCAGGCTGGTAGGTAGCAAATTCGAGGACGTAACCCCATGGCAGGGACTGCTCGATCTCCTGGACTTTTTGCTTCAACCGCTCGCCAAACTCAACCGCATCGACTCCTCTGAGGATAAAGACACTTAATACGATGGCCTGATGGCCATTGTAGTAAGCCGGGTTGTGGATCGGCTCCACGTAAGCTCTTCTGACGGTTGCGATGTCACGCAGTGGAATCGTGGCCTGGGTTCCGGTAATCGGGATGAGGACCTCTTCGATCTCCTCTTTGGACTCGAACCGGCCCTGGGTCTCCACGATGATTTCCACATCGTTGACGTTTATCCTGCCGCCGGGCAGAAGAATGTTCTGTGCCCGCAGACTTTTTCCAATATCTGCCGGATCAATTCCCAGTTGCGCAATTCTGGCGCTTGACACATCGAGATAGATGCGCTCATCCTGCACCCCGGTGAGATCGACCTTCTGGATGCCCTTCATCATGTTGAGGCGCTCCCTGATTTGACGGGCGGTTTCATGCATCTCCGCCATGGAAAATCCGTCAGTCCATAGCGCGATGGTGGCCACCGACGTATCGCCGAACGTATCGTCGACCATCGGTCCGATGATGCCTTCCGGAAGCTCGGGTTTGACATCATTCATCCGGTTGCGCAGCAGTTTCCACGTCGCTGGGAGCTGTTCTGCGGGGACTTCATCTTTAATGGTTACATGGATCAGGCACTCGCCGACTTTGGATGTCGAATCCTTAATCTTATCTATTTCGCCCATGCTCCGGATTTTCTCTTCAATGGGCCGGGTAATCAGGCGCTCGACTTGCTCCACCGGCATCCCGGGATATTTTGCCGCCACCACCGCTTCGCGAATCGTAATGAAAGGATCCTCCAGTTTCGGAAGATTCAAAAATGCATAGATGCCGCCGACAATGACGAGCAATATGGTCATGATGACGGTTCGCGAATTATTCAGGGCAAATGCAGTGATCCCTTTCATGTTCAATCCTTTTCCATCAGTTTGACTTTCAATCCATCCGCCAGAAAACTCACGCCGGCCACAGCGATAATGTCACCGTTCGCAAGACCCTCATCCACAATTGCGTGCTTTTTCTTCACGCCGCTGGAGTGGACCGGCGTTTTTTTGACGGTCGATGTCCCAGGGTCATACACGAAGGCATATCCGCGGTTGGGCTCTGTGGCCGGCTGCAGCGCCTGGAGCGGGACCAGGAATCCGGGCTTCCGGTTTTCATCTTTGATTAAGAAACTTGCTTCGGCGGTCATGCCGGGTTTGACTTTATCATTCGGATCAATCAGCTCCACCTTGACCGGAAAAGCGTTGGCCTTAACCGCCGCGGAACCGATATAGGTAATACGGGCCTTTGCAGGCTCATCCGGCAGGGTTGGAAAGGCGATCGTCGCCGAATCATCGATGTTTAAAAAGTCGACAGTGGTTTCCGGTATGGCCAGCTCGACCTCCATTTTTCCCGTGGCATTAATTTCGAGAATTTTCTGACCGGCTCCCACCTCCTCGTTCGGCTCCACTGCCCGCCAGGCAATGGTGCCGTCGTAAGGCGATAGCAACTTTGTTTTGCGCAGATTGCGCTTGGCTTGATCCAGTTTGGCAACCTGAATCTTAACCTCGCTGCGGCCAGCCTTGTAATTATATTCTGCGACTTCGACAAACCTTTCGGCCCCCGCACCCTCTTCGAAAATTCGCTTTTGGCGCTCGTACTCTGCCTTTGTTTTGGCAACATTGTCTCTGGCCTTTCTGAGTTCGGCCGTGATCGCATCCGCATCCAGTTGGTAGGGCTCCGGATCAAGAGCAGCCAGCAGCTGGTCTTTTTTCACGCGATCACCGATATCAACTTTCACAGATTCCACCTGCCCGCTGACTTCAAAGCTGAGCCCGGAGGAATCGACCGCAGCGACAAGCCCGGAGAATTTAAATGTTTGCTCGGCAGCCTGCTCTTTGACGGTTATGGTCTTGATGGCCCGAATCTCCTCGATGATTTCAGGTTTTTCTTTGCATGCCGCCAACGCAACCGATAGGCAGAGCAGCCAGGCCACCCGCTTTAATGTCTGTTTCGTCATATGAAACCTCCTCCAAAAATAATAGCAGAACGTCAGTATTTGTCCGGGATAAACCTGAACTGGGCGATCGATTTCTGGTCGTTGTACTTGCCCTTCAAATTGCGTTTGCCAAGCTTGACCTTTTCTCGAGATAGCTTTTTATAGGGTATCTGGCCGAGCAAATGCGAGATGCAGTTGAGCCTGGCTCGGCGCTTGTTGTCGGCAGAAACGATGTGCCATGGCGCCCAGCCGCTATGGGTGGCGGCGAGCATGTCGTCGCGCGCACGGGAGTAATCATACCAGCGTTTGAAAGACGCCACGTCCATGGGGCTTAGCTTCCAGACCTTTCTCGGATCATCTATACGGGCCTGAAAGCGGCGTTCCTGCTCCTGCATGCTGATGTCAAACCAGTATTTGATGAGCTGGATGCCCGATTCAATCATCCAGCGTTCAAAGATCGGTGTATCCTTCAGGAAACGCTCGTACTCTTCCTTGGTGCAAAACTTCATGACGCGCTCGACACCGGCACGGTTGTACCAGCTGCGGTCAAACAGCACGACCTCTCCGGCTGCCGGAAAACGCCGA
>JASFFJ010000870.1:0-3192 GCA_050124355.1 Desulfobacterales bacterium
CAAATACAATTTTTTCAAATTTGTTTAATTTGTCGTACACTTTTTTACCCCCCCTTAAAAAAATAAAATCCATTAAACCGAAAATATAGGAATTGGAGAATTAGAAATTTGAATTCCCCAATTCCTGAATGCCCACTTACCTGAATTTTATTTTAGCATTCCCTTTTCTTTCCAGAACTTTTCGGCCCCGGGATGAAACGGGGTAACGATGTTCGTGGCCCCGGTTTCCAGGCTCATATTTTTGAAGGTTTTTTTCTGACCGTACATGTGCTTAAGCCCCTCATCGGTGTAGACAATAGAAAGCAGTTTGTAAACCGTATCCGCCGAAACCTTGGAATTGGCAACCCACAGGGCGCTGTCCTGGAAAGAGCCTACTGCTTTATCCACACCCCGGTAGGTGCCGGCCGGAACCGCCAGTTTGCCGAAATAGGGATACTTTTTGTAGAATCCGGAGGCCTCGGCTTCGGCATCCAGGTTAACCATGGCAATCTTGTTGGTCTGGGCCGCCATAATCACCGCACCGCTCGGAAAAGCGGTGAACAGCCAGAAGGCATCCAGCTGGTTGTTACCGAAGGCGGCTGCAGCGTCATTGTAACCCATGGCATTGCGTTCGATCTTATCCCAGACACCCATGTGGGAAAAGAACAGTTCGCAGTTGGCAAAGGCGCCGGAACCGGCGTTACCGACGCCGACCTTCTTGCCGACCAGGTCTTTGACGCTGTTGATCCCCGATCCCTGGCGAACCACCAGTTGAGCCGGAGCGCCGTACAGCCAGGCCACCGCGAGCACATTTTCGTATTTTTTAGGATCATTTTTCATCTGGCCGTTGCGGCCCAGCCAGACGTGACCGGAATAGACCACGCTCATCTGCTGACGGCCGGCATTGGTTTTTCTCAAATTTTCAACCGAACCCGCAGATGTCTGCGCCTTAACTGAGAAATCCGGATTGGCTTTGACCGGCTTATAAACCTGAATGCCGTTGGCGACCACCTGGAACGTGCCGCCGGCCGGTCCGCCGCCGAATATAACTCTTTCTTTCCTGGCATCTGCGCTAATGGAAAATGCCAGGGTTATCACACATATTCCGATTAAAATGGCAAAATATTTGTTTCGCATTGTATTTCTCCTCAAATTTTAATAGATCCATATCTTGGCATCATGCCCTCCGACAGACCAAAGCGCATGATACACCACTGTTGTATTGTTTGTCATTCGATGCGTCAAGCTATTCTTGGAATACCACCTCCCTTCAACAACTCGGCGTTGTGATCTAAAACAGCCACCCCCGATTTATCAGCGCACGGGGTGCCTAATCATTGACTTTCCATTCACGGGGTGCCGTAAAACCGGCAGTTGCGAGTTCTTGCGGCCAGACGCACTCGAATTTGCCGTTTATGATCTGCAGTACCTGTGTCGGAAGTCTATTTTGCCTTTCAAATTTTTCATAGGATGTAAACTTCACCGGACCGAACGGCGTCATCATGTCGGTTTTGTCAAGGGCGGCTCGGATACTGGCGGGACTGTATGAATCGGCCCGTTTCAGTGCATCTGCCGCCACCATTAGAGCCGAATAGGCTTCAGCGCCATGATAGTCAGGGGCGGAGGCATATTTTTCAGTATATTGATCGTAATATTCCTTTATCCCCGGATATTGCAATTGGGGGGTCCACAGCGTCGCGGTCAAAAGAAGATCGGCGCCAGCCCCGGCTTTGGTGAGAAATTTTTGGCTGGTAAAACCACCGGCACCGCCGCACAACAATGAATTGATCTTGGCATTCCGAATATTTTTTACCAGCACCGCTCCATCATTAAGGTAAGAAACCATGTAGATCACATCGGGCGGATCTTCTTTCAAGCGCACCACAATGCGTTTAAAATAGTCCGCGCTGAGTCGCTCCTTGTGATAGGGCTCGATGGCGCGTAAATCGATGTTATTTCCGCGGCAAAACCACATCATCCGCATCGCACCGCCGGTGCCGAAAGGACTGTTTTCATATACGATTGCCATGGATTTAGGTTTGATTTTACTCAGAAAAAAACTTTCCAGCCCCTCGGTATAACCTTTGGCAGGTGGATTCAGCCGGTAGACGTTTTTCCATTGCCGTTGCGTGATGCGATCATCTGCCGCCGTGCACACCAGCAAAGGCCGGTCCAACTTCTCCGCTATCCGGCCCATGTATATGGTATTGCTGCTCTGATAGGCTCCCACCAGCATGACAGCCCCGGTTTTTGTAACCAGGTCGGCAACGGCCTTTTCTCCGGGTTTTGGCTTTCCTTGATCATTGGCATACTCTAATTTTATGGGTTGCCCCTTGATTCCGCCCGCCTTGTTGAGAACCTCCAACGCCATTTCAAACGAATTTTTCATCATGGCGGCATAAGGGTATGCCTCCGAATGCAGGACGCCGATAACCAGCGGTTCAGATGCGGAGCAGGTTGCCGGAACGGCTAAATTTGCGGCTAGTGCGGAAAGGATAACGAGACAATAAAAAAATTTGAATGCCGTTTTCATGATCCACCTCCCATCAGGGCCTAAAAGGCAAGCAATAGATCAGTGGCTATTTGCAATCATACGATGTTAATACCTACAGATGTGAGCAAAAAATGTCAACCAGACGATTTCTGATTTTTTTGTCAGAAAATTTCTTACTTTGAATTCATTTGCCAAAGGCGCGGGGTTGGGGTAAAAAGAAGTATTCAAAAAATTGCCGCAAGCTCCCTAAATGCTGCCGCAGAGGGTGACCTAATAATTCGAGACTCAGGGACGATGAAGCTTCGCATCATTTTAGTTGTTTTGTCTTTGCTGGCATTTTTATCGGCCTCTACCGGCGGATATCTATATTATTCATCTTTGAAAGAATCTGCGCTCAGAGAAGCCGAACGGCAGGCTGATCTGCGCTTGAGAACCATAAAAAAAAATCTCACCATTTTCCTGGCTGAAAACGTCAAACCCGTCAAAACCCTGGCCGGCATGGAAACCGTCCGACTTGCCCTGACCCTGCCTGACATCCAAAACCTGCCTGCAGCCGATGCTACCCTGGACCACTTTAAGAGTACACTGGCTGCCGATGTGTGTTATTTAATGAACGCCGACGGCCAAACGATCGCCTCAACCAATCGCGATGCCCCCGATAGTTTTGTGGGCCAGAATTTTGCTTTTCGCCCCTATTTTAAACAGGCCATTTTAGGAAG
>JASFFJ010000871.1:0-3178 GCA_050124355.1 Desulfobacterales bacterium
CGCAGAGACCCCGGATTTGCCCGAAGCCCTGCGCGATTTTATCCTGAAGGCCTGCGCACGCGATCCAAGCCAGCGGTATCAAAGTATCTCCGAAGCATTGGAGGAGGCGGAAGCTCTTTTCAAGGATTATGGATTGACCAACGGCGATGCTATCAAAAAGAATCGCAAGGTCAGGATGTTTTACATGGTCTACACCGATGATCATAACAACGGGATTAAAAGCGCTATGGATGAATTTAATTTGAAAATGCAAAGTTTGGGAGTTGAACTCAAGGCCGGTGAATTGATCGATATTTAAATGCGATTTAAACCCACAAGGAAAGGATGTAGACGATGAACCTAATTGATCCAATCTGCAACTTCTTAGAAAGCACCAAAGACAAATCCAAGAGGGAACAGAATGATAAAATTGAAACGCAACCTGCAGAAAAAGAAGAACCAAAGCCTTCTTACGAGATGAATCCCCGAGATGGCATGAGCCTGGAATCTGCGAAATTTGCAATCGGCCGATGCACAGGCAACAGCCAATATGAAATACATTGCATTGAGAACAAAGGGCGATATTTCACGGCTCAGGTAATGGATCTAAAAGGAAAGCAGCTGAATCAGCTACTGGTTGACAAATTAAATGGGAGAGTCCAGTTTCTCAGATGATAGAAGATCAATGACTAAGTCCATCGATTCGTAAATACGATGACGTATTTACTCACTCAGGACTTAGTGCTGAGTGAGCAATCATCTTGGAAAGATCATTAATAATACGTGACTGTAATTGCGAACCGTAGCACTAAGGAGAAAAGCAATGATAATTTACATCTTAGGTCACCGCTGTGTCAAAGGCGATTTAACTGAAGAGCTTGTCTGCAATGTGGTTTCAGAAGAGCAAATTGATGCTACGATAATAAGGATCTCTAAGGATGAAAAAATAATCAAATTCGGAGTCAGCCTAACACCCTCTGTTGTGATTGACGGTCAAATCAAGGCAATGGGTAGAATTCCAAAAAAAGACGAAGTATTTTCATGGCTTATGCATAAAAAGATTCCAAAATCCAAAGCGGCATGATGCCTATTGACCGTATTTAGGATAGCTGTCATCATGTTCATTTATAATTGTTCATCCAAGTCAAATAGGCCGAAAAACCAGGATTGGAAGCGCTGCCAGAAAGAACGTGCCGGATCCCTTCGAATGATTCTGTCGCCTGATTTCCAATACAGACGACCTTTATCATCCAACAGCACGTGCCATGAGTTTTCAGGCTTCAGTTCCTCTTCGAATTCCTGAGACGCAGCTTCGGACAATTTCGGGCTGTCGATGATCATACCCATTTCGGTATTGATGTAGATGGAGCGCGGATCCAGATTCAGCGATCCCACAAAAGTAAACAGGCGATCGATAATCATATACTTTGCGTGCAGTCCGAATGCCTCTGATTGCACCGGTGGCGTATCAAATTTTCCTCTGGCAGAGGCGTCATGGCGCATTTCAAAAAGCTCAACGCCCATTTCAAGCACTTTTTTGCGGTGTTTTTTATATCCGCTGTGTACGATGGGATGATTTGTCGATCCCAGTGAATTGGTCAGAACCACCACCCGAACACCCCGTGATATCATACCCGGTATATCATTATAAAAATCTTCATGGGGAATGAAATACGGCGTTGAGATAAGCAACTCATGCTGGGCGTTGGTAGTCAGCTTTCCTAGCGTTTCTATCAATTGTACAGGCGGTATTTCTTCACCAACCAAAGGTTGATCATAGATGACGCTGGCCGTACCATTTTTCATATTCTTTTCCAGCTTTTCCAGCAGGGTATCCCCATCTATCTTTCGTTGCTGAAACTCTACCAGCAACTTCTCTTTTTCATCGAGGCCTTCCTGAATTTCTTCCAGCAGCTGCGGTAAAAGTGCCTGATTTTTATAATTCTGTAATAAAGCCTCACCCGGATAGGCCCATTGGTTGTTCCAGTAAATATCGAAGGAGGCAGAAACCTTCTTTGCAACCGTTCCAAACGCCACGACATCAAAGTCCGTAAAATTGTGCTTCCGATTGAGGCCAAAATATTCGTTGCCGATATTTCTGCCACCGACAACGGCAAACCGGTTGTCGGCAACGATTAACTTGTTATGCATCCGATGGTTGAGCTGCTCGATTCTTCCCAGGTACTCCAGCACAAATAATACCGTCGAAGAACTGCGCCCTTCCATCGGATTGAAAAGACGTACCTCAATATTAGGATGTTGACTCAGTGCAGCTACTGAGCGGTCGGCACCAATGACATAAATATCATCTATTAGAAGGCGGACTCGGACCCCGCGGTCTGCGGCTTTGATCACCTGATTCAGAAGCAAAACTCCGCTGGCGTCACCTTTCCATATAAAATACTGCATATCCAATGTCTCTTCAGCCATTTCGGCCAGTAAAAGCCGCCAGCGCATGGCATCGTCATTTCGAAACAATTTAATAAATCCAGAAGTCCCGTCTTCCGTATTCTCAATCAAATTGCGGGTGATTACAGCCAGACGACTATCCGGTGATGGGTCATGAGCATATGATGGCATTTTCCTTTCAGGTGTTGGCAGACTTGCGCAAGCAAGAATCATCGACACAATCAGGAAAAGCCAGAAGGTCTTCAAATTATAAATGATGCCAAGTTTTCGTCGATAGAATGATAAAGCGTGAAAAGTAGGATGAAATTTAGATCTAACCATTTAAACGTGCAACCTCCATGAGGCCCTTATGAATTGAGTTTACCAATAAACCGGGAAGACCAATTTCAGGCCTCCTGACCCCAATTGGAAAAACTTCTCGGGAGGCCCTGATATCTAAAGAACCTACAAAATTTGTAGCAAAAATATACGTAAATTCAAGATGCAACAGATTTTATCAAAATAAATGGAACGATAATCCAGAAAAAGGTAGTATCGGCGTCCTTTATATTAGTTAGAGACCTGAAATTAAAAAATTCAGAACGATTCGCCCATATTCAGTTTTATTGACGCGATTTCAGACCTTTCTGTTGCATGCGAATTTACGACACGTCAAGAGTTCTGAATTTATATTAATGTTTACTCCCTCGGATGACAGCCTACACATCCGGTGGGTCCGGATCTCTGCAGGGTATCTTCAAGCTTTCTTCTTGACCGTTCCAATTTTTCATTATGGATTTTAATCTCTCTG
>JASFFJ010000872.1:0-3175 GCA_050124355.1 Desulfobacterales bacterium
GTTGCAAGTTGAAAGTCGGGAAAACTTTTGCAAAAGCCTGCAATAAATTCTTTCAGAGATTCGAGGTTCATATCGGGAAATGGAGGCAAATGATATTGAACGTTAGGAGTGAAAACTTCATCCATCACTTCCAATTGGCCTGTCTCCCAAACTAATGCCATTTGGTTTTGAATTCTTCTGACATTTAAATATCCTCCTTAAATGAAAGATTGCATTCATGTTTAAGAACACATCCGAACAATAAATCTAATCAGTGGAGTAATTTAGAATTTGCGATACAGTTCAGAAGGATTGCAGGAGCAGAATTAACAGTGCCGGCCAGAATCAGGCGCGAGTTTGAACAGCGGGAATATTAATGTTGGTGTGTTGTTAGTTACGAAAGCTTTTACAAGAATTCGTGAACAATTTATCTGCACTTATACCCAATCGATGGGATTTAGTCAATCATAATTGAACCTTCCGGCTGGTTATGATTGAAAGCATCTGGAATTCGATGAAATTAAAAATCTTGATTGTTCCAGCTCCGTTGGAAATCTGAAGTAGTTATTGAAGAGTGTGAGATATCCGAATCTCGATGAAGAGGAGCGTTTAAATGTCTAACTTCATTTTGATCGTAACGTAGTGGGTGGCAATGTTCTGAGCCCTGATGTCCTTTACGTCGATGATGTTAAAGGTGAAACCGCCATCACTAACTTTTTCGATAACAAATTGAAGTCTAATGGATAAACCGTTTAGCGCTGCGCTTGGTGGATTATTATACGCTTTTCTCAATGATGACTTAATCTTGTTTATCGGTTCGACCAAACCAAAGGACGACTCCGGGGCAAAACCAGGTGCTCCACTTGGTGTCAATGTAAAATTTAGCTTATGATAGGTTCCCTGGTTTAATTTTTGACTATCAGCATCGGGATCATACCCCGCAACCTTCACGATTAAAACGCCTTTGTGTGATATTGCTGAGACGACGGTTAGAGCGACGCTGACAGATTCAACGTCAAAATTGGGACTTCCGGACCCGGTCATTCTAGCAGTTTGGATATCCTGTTTAATGGCGGTGATTATTTCGTCAATATCAAACTCAGCGGTGTAGGCCATGCCAGAATTTGGAAGTATTAACATCGAAGCAATTATTAACCAGAAAGAAATGTGCTTAGCCATGCTGTTTAAATCCTATCTATTGTTTGATTTTGGTATAGTCTGTTGCATCTTTAATCTGCGCTATTTTTTTTCAAAATTTTGTAGGTACTTTCGGAACCCGCATTTTTTATCTCTATATTCTATCATAGAATTACAGAAATTGCAGAAGAGAGGAGAATATAATTTCGTCCATGCCATCGTAAATCCGGCAGCGAACATTTCACCACAGAGTTCACCGAGTGCACAGAGAATAAACAATCATCAAACCAGGAGCGAACAAGCTACCAATGCATAGACTTGCCGTAGGAGCGGCTTCCAGTCGCGAAATCAACTGTCGCGACTGGAAGCCGTTCCCACCTGCAAAATTACTTTTTTATTCTGGATAACCAAATTAAAATTAATTATCTGTGAACTAATTTTTTAAGTAATCAGGGATGATCCGGGTCCTGAGTCGGAAACCTGGATGCCGGATCAGGTCTGGCATGGCGGCAGAAGTACTTTTTACAGGACTGCAAAAATTGTTGGAATTGATCAAACGGGAAAAAGAGATGAAAATCAAAGGCCACGTCATGAGAGAACATCACCCTACCCACTGGCCATGGGCACTGCGTAAGGGCCTTCCTCAATGAAAGCCAAGGTGGGTTTTTTGCCGGCAAATCTCGGGTGGTTGACCGCATAAATAACCGCATTTTGAAACATGGCGGTCGCCTTCTGCTTGTCGGTCGCAAAACCGGCATCACCATCAATAAAGCCATAACCGTTTGGCCCCGGTATGATATCAAAGTTTTCCTCCGGTATTTGAGGACAGCAGTAGATCAATCCGTCCATGCCGACCTTACGAAACGGTTTGCCCCACATCTCAGGCTCCCATTGATCTTTGGTAAAGATCCAGTCAGGGTGCGCCAGGATATTGTTGTAGCCGTCCGGGCCCTGAATTTTGAATAGATGCAATAAGGTTTTGTACTCCTGGGAGCCGATGGGTTCAACGTCGATATTGTTAGCCAACATGACAATCAAACCCTGGTCTCTGACGGCAGGCATGGCATTGACAGCGGCTTTGACAGCCTGATAATGATTGCGGCCGACGTAGCCGGCGTGGGTTAAAACGATATCAAAAGGCTGCGCCACCGGAATCATCACGGACTTTTTCATGGCTTCAAAAGCTGCTCGGTGGGCTTCCTCCAGGGCACCCGCAAAAACACCGGTCAGGCACAACTGCTTGTTGAGGGTTACATTGACCAGGAAATCAATTCCCACGCTTTGAGCAACCTCCAGAGCCTCCTCGTGACAGGGATTGCCTTCAAGAACCAGGTTGGTTGCCCTTGGGTCTTCCAAAACTTGTACACTATGAAAAAATTGGATGGTTTTGGTATTGACCAGAGCCGGGCAGACGGCCTTTCTACCACCGGATGCCCCTGCCATAAAATGGCTCTCAACAAGGCCCGTGATGATTTTGACATCCGATTCATAAAAAACTTTATTCAGATGAACCTGGGTTCCTCTTTTGGTTTGAGCGGCCAACACCATGGAATCGTCGTCCTCGCAATCGTGATCCACGATTCGATAATTATCCACCACCTCCTGGCCGTACATATAAATTCGCTCCTCAAGGGTGCTGTGCCGGTGCATTCCATTGCCGATGACGATGACAATGTTCTCTCTTTTTACGCCGGTCTGTTCAATGAGTGCCAGCAAGGGCGGCAGCAAGCCGTTTTCCCCCTTGTAAGGGGCGGGGCGGGTAATATCCGATACCGTGATGCAAACCCTAAGATCATCAACGGGTTTGCCCTTTGAATGAATAATTTCAGATATCGTGGGTGAACCGGTCGGTTGATTCAAGGTCCGGGTAATTTCTGCCGCTGAATCGACCAAGACGGGCATAGACGGCATACTCAAAACTTCACAGTCTCCCGGTACTTCAATGTCCACTAAATCATCCCCGAAATCCACCTTGATTTTCTTCCAATCGCGGGTATCCGCACCCCTTATAGTCTCCGCAATTTCCTTTTTCATGGTCAACCTCTCAATTTTACGATTG
>JASFFJ010000873.1:0-3169 GCA_050124355.1 Desulfobacterales bacterium
TCCTTGCGCAAATTGCTCAGCATAGACGCACTGCCTAAGACAGGAATGCCATTATATTCGCATCCCATTTGAGTTTGATCGTCGTCTATAAAACCGGCGATTTCGATGTCATCTTGATAGCTCAGGATATATGCTACCATGCCTCCTAGTTGTCCAGCGCCGTATATGAGCACTTTTTTCAATGTGATATTCTCCCTATAGACTTTAGTTACTTTACAATACTAATTTTTTGCAGCGGATACGGTTGCCGATAATATTTTCTCTAGTCTTTTTGCCAGAATATCTCTTGAAAATTGTTCAGTGGCCAAACGGTGGGCGGCCTCTCCGGCATCTTTCATCTTTTTAGGGTTTCTTATGTTTGCTGTGAGTTGATAAGCCGCGAGGTCAGTATTCGTACTGTCCAGGATAATACCGGCGCCAGTCTCACGAAGAAGCTTTGCCTGCCATCCATGATAATTTATGGCGATAGCAGTTCCTGATGCTAAACCATCGAAAAATTTATTGGCAGAGTTTGCCCACATTTCAGGTAGATTAATAAAAAGAGAAATCACTAAATTTGCCGCTGAAAGAATCTTAGGCATTTCCTTTTTGGGCAGAGACGAGATCATAAAAAAATTCTTTTCAAATATGTTTAATTTTTTAGCAAGGGTCATAACTTTCTGTTTCTCGCGTCCATTTCCTACGACGAGAAAGCGAATTTCTGAATCTATGGATTGTACTTTTTTTGCCAGGTTGGCCAGGTATTCTACGCCATTAATACGACCGAGCGTCCCCGCATATACCGCAAGCGGTCTTTCTTGCAACCAGTCATATTTTTTTCTGAAAGAAATACCCGCGGCTTCGGGGACAGAAAACATATCAATATCAGCGCTGTTAGGTATTACATGAACTCGATTCGATCGATAGCCGTTTCGAACGATTCCGTCCTTCATTCCCGGCGATAGGGCAATTATATTAGCGGAATTGCGATATGCAATTCGTTCGAGCCATTTGGCCGGAAGTATTAAGGGTCCTTTTATTGCGCCAACGGCGATAGGTAATTCGGGCCAGAGGTCGCGGACCTCAAATACCATCGGAATTTTTCGTCGTTTTGCCAAATAAATTGCGGGCAAGGCGATGGTAAGAGGTGTGCTGGTAGCGAAAACCAGGTCAGCTTCAAATTTGCCGGCATACCATCCGGTATTAAGCGCATACCGTAAAAAGGCACGTATGCGATCAGGGTAAGGCATTGTATTGTTATATGGTACGGGGAGCCAATGCACTTGAATTCCATGTTCATTTGTTCGGTACCATCTTCTAGTAGCCGTATGACTGCGATCACTAGTAATCATGTGAACTTTGTGACCAGAGTCGACGAGTCGCCGGGCCATTTCAAAGGAACGTGTTCCTCCGGGCATTTTCGGGGTGTTAAAGTATTGATGAAGGTAAAGTATTTTCACGATGGGGATTATCTTTTCTCTTACATTCCCTTGTGGCTATCTGAGTTCTAATGAAAACAATTAATGTTCATAGGCCCATGTTTCAAGGTTGTCAACTGGATCTGTGCGGGACAAACCAGAGGAACTGCCCCAAAAAGGCATTTTCATTTGAACTATGGGAATATAAGGTGTGTGTCCTTTTATCAGGTCAGGTAAGACTTTAAGGAGAAGATGACTGGACAGCACGTTAGTCCATTCGGCGTATCAGCCTTGCCGGATTGCCCGCATAAATTCCGGGAACCTCAATATCCTTGATCACTACGGATCCTGCCCCAATGACGACATGATCGCAAATGTTTACCGGAAGGATGGTAGAATTGGTTCCGATGGAAACATGATCGCCAATATGGGTCGCTTTCCAAAGATCTTTGTTTCCACCGGCCGGACCTCCATTGGCAAAGGGATCATTAATAAACATCACCCCATGGGAAACAACACAATCATCCCCTATTTCCACCAGTTCGCACACAAAGGCATGTGATTGAATTTTAGATCGGTTGCCGATGACCACATCTTTCTGGATTTCCACAAATGGCCCAATAAAACAATCATCACCGATTTTGCATTCATAGATGTTTACCGGACCGACAATGGTAACATTCTCCCCAAATTCAACATCACGGATTTTGACTTTACTAACTTCGGGCGTGTTCACGATTTCTCTGATAAATAAGAAGTTGAGGGGTTGCTTCCTCTCGCAGAAGTATATTAGACACCTAATCGACACCGTCGAGGAGAAAATCTCAAAAAAACCTCTTCCCCCGTTTCATTAGATTCATAGATAGCGTTAATCAGTTCTACAGACTTCCGACCTTCAAGCCCGTCAATCAATGCGCGTTTTCCGTCTCTTAAACTGTCAACCACATCAGCGAAGAATTCGGAATGGTTCCAAGCGGGTACGTCGGGGACTTTACCAAAGGTAGCCAATAAGCCTTCATCCATTGGATCCGGTTCTGAAAAATTCCATATTTTGATTTCATTCATGAAAAAACCTGACACTTCAACAGAGCCTTTTTCACCCAAAACACTGATCGACCCCTCAAGATCCCTTGGTCTGGCTGCTGTAGTCGCTTCAACAATTCCAAGAGCGCCATTTCTGAATTTAAGAATGGCGACTCCGGTATCTTCAGCTTCAATCCGAGCTAGTCTGGTCGATGTCTTTGCCATGACGCTTTCAACATCTCCCATCATCCACACGAGCATGTCGATATGATGGCTAGCCTGATTGGTCAAAACGCCGCCGTCCTTTGCCCAAGTCCCGCGCCACGGCTTTTGGTCATAATATTCTTGAGATCTGCACCACCTGACGCGGACCGTGCCCATAACCAGTTTTCCGAAACGGTCTTTTTCGAGGGCTTCTTTCAGCTTTCGGATGGGTGGATTGAAACGGTTTTGTTGAACAACAAAAATCCTCAGTCCTTTTTTGTCGCACTCCTCTATGATTTTGTCGATCTGATCGAGCCTCAGCGCAATCGGCTTTTCCACAATGAAATGCCTATCATAATGGATTAGGTCAAAAAAGTTCTGAGCGTGAATACCAGATGGGGTAATAATGTCAAAAACCGCTGGATCGGTTTCGGCCACCATCTTCTCCAAGTCCGTGTAAACGGGCAGTCCGTGGACTTCGGAAAAAGACTTTGCAGCATCTTTATCCACATCATGGGCTGCAACGACTTTAAGGCCTTCGACAC
>JASFFJ010000874.1:0-3166 GCA_050124355.1 Desulfobacterales bacterium
GTTTGCGGTTGAAATAAGTTGCATAACTGACATTTATCCAATGCATCGCCCGGCTTAAATTCGCCTCCGGCGTTTCCACCAATAGATGATTGCTCATCAAACAATAGGTATGAATGAAAATTGAAAATGGCTCGTTTGCTTTTCCCAGATATTCAAGAAACTTTTCACGATCCCGATTGTTTTTGAATATATTTTCCTGATTGTTGCCCCGGCTCATCACATGATAAAATGCACCAGGATAATCAACGCGCAGCAGCCGTGCCATTCACTTTGCCTTCTTTTGTCAATTTTTAGAAAATGCACAGAATGGAATTTAAATACGAAATTAATTATGCTGCGTTAATATTTAATTTTTAAGATGTGACCCCAATCTTTTAAATTTTAAAACCGGCACAGATCACTCAGCCGGACTATTTAGTGCCGGGGCTTTCCAACCCCAATTGTCCGATACTCTGAATATTGCAAGGATGTGCTTCGTGCGCCCCCAGGTGTACAAACGGCGCCAGAAGCGCTAACGGGCCGACCACAAGGGAACCGAGGGTCTCAGCGCCTTTTGTTAACAAAGCAACTTTGTCGGGGCTCACCTTGGGATCCATAATTACACCTTTAACCCGCAAATTGGTTAAAAGGCTCAGCTCGGGGCTTTCGGGCTCTGGCACAAGTAAAAAATCTATCTTTTCGGTACCCAGGTCGATTTTGCCTTCACCGGTCAAGACGCCGGCCCGGGTGTCGAACACAAAGGCCCGGCTGGCGGCCACGCCCTTTTTGATATCGAACTGCACCACAGCACATTTGATCTGATCAACTGATTTGTGAGGTTTCCAGATTTGGACAACCTTTTTGGAGAGACCTGCAGAAAGCATATCGAGGTACCGGGTCAGGTATCCTTTCCCCATGACGGCACCGATCGAACCCTCAAGATTTGCCATCAGATTGCTGACCGAATCTCCACTGCTTTTCCCGTAAGCCGCAATATCAATTGTGGCCCGAACCTGATCGCTATTGCCGCTTTCTTTGAAAAACTCACCCAGATCGAAGTTTTGAACGATGAAATTCGTGGCCACCCGGGTCGGTGAACCCTGTTTGATTTGAAGTTTGCCAGTAATTTTGGTCTGCTTATAGGTCGCTTCGAATTTATCGATTTTGAAATCACTGTCCTCGAGTTTAAGGGTCATGTGGCCGAAATTAAAGTGCGCATCCCTGGCATGGATTTTCTTGGCTTTTAATACGATATCGGCGTCTACCTTTTTGAGGACGTCAAACGGCAGGGGATCATCTGAAAACAAACGATGCTTTTGTTGGGTTTTATGGGCCGTTTTTTGTTCGTCCTGCTCTAAACTTTTCATCAGAGCGGTGAAATCGATCACCGATGACTGAAGCCGTGTGGTAACTTTAGGACGCTTGAGAATTTCCACCTTGGCCAGGCCCTTTAAATCGCTTTTGTCTACCATAAGCGAAAAATCTTTCAGTAATATGGTTTTGGCTGAACTAGTCAGCCTGCCGCTCACATCAAAGGAACCCAAGCCAGGCAGCTTTGCCCCGATCAGCGGACCGATTTCGGCCAACTCCTTGCCGGAGGCTTTCAGCTTGACATTGATGCCGCCTAACGCAAACAGATTCTTGATTCCGCCATTGACGGTCAGTTCTATACTGCCGCGGCGGGCGCTGCCCTGGGCTTTCTGAAAGGAGAGTGCATCGGTGGATCCGGTCAGGCGGCCCTGAATCTTGAACTCATCGGTCGCTGGAAGTTTTTCGCCGATGACTCCTCCAAAATCTGCTAGATTCTTGCCGGTTAGCCTGGACTGCAGATCCATGCCCTTTAAGGTCAGCAGATTATCGACCGTGCCGGATAAGGAGAGGTGCATGCTGCCGCTGGTCGCGTTCCCCTGTGCTTTCTGCAACGCGAGCACATCGGTGGATCCGGTCAGGTGGCCCTGAATCTCGAATTTGTCAGTCGCTGGAAGTTTTTCGCCGATAATCTCACCAAACTCAACCAGATTGGTGCCGGTCAGCCGCGACTGGAGGTCCAGGCCCTTGAGGGCGATCACATCTTTGACCGCGCCATTCACTGTCAAACGCAGACCACTGCGACTGGCCGCAGCGCGGGTGTTTGTCATGGTAAGCGCTTCGGTGGAACCGGTCAAATGGCCTTGAATTTCGAAACTATCGGTTGCCGGCAGTTTTTCTCCAATGAGCGGCGCCATGACCGCCAGATCCTTGCCGGAGCTCTTCAGTTGGAGGTCAACGCCGCTGAAAGAGATCAAATTTCCAACCCTGCCGCTGACATCCATATTGACACTGCTGCCCGAAAGGTTTCCTTTGATATTTTCAAGCTTCAGGGTGTTGCCGGAAGCTGAATGTCCAGAACAGGTCCGAGAGACGTAAAATTACTGCCGCTCAACCGGGCTTTTACATCTATACCCCGAAGGGGCAATGCATCCTCAATCGCGCCATTGATCGTGACCGCGGCGTCGGCCAACTTACCCGATAGCTCAACCGGGAAGCGCCGGTGCGTAAATACATCGCGAAGCCGGCCGGTTTTACCGGATAACGTCAGCGGCTGTCCCTTATAATCGGCACGCAGCTTGAAAGCCAGCGCATCTTCATTTTCCTGCCTGTTCATTTCCAGGCTTGCCAGTGTCAATTGCGTTGGGGGCCTTGTCCGATTAGGGCGAAATGTCAGCGCCAGGTTTTCGATGCCGACCCGGTTTATTTCGACCGCGGTTGGTGTAAACACCCCAATGCTGCCGGCAGAATTACTCCCTGCAGGAAAGTCCCAATTGACCTGTGCGCCGGGCCCCGTCTCAAGCAGCACCTTGACTCCGGAAAGACGGATATACTCTATATCCAAGTCCTTAAATAACAGCGGCAGCAGTTGCACCTCGGCCTGCAGCCGCTCAATTTCGATCATTTGCGGCCGCGAGCCCCAGGATACATTGGCAAGCGCCACATTAGTCACGCTCAATGCCGGCAAAAAACCGAATTCAAACTCCACTTCACCATCCAAACTCAATTTGCGGCCGGTGGCATCCTCTACCCATTGCGATACCAGTGGCTTTAGTTTATTGTAGTCATAGGTATTCAGGTAAATATAGGCGGCTGTAATCAAAATAACAACGATCAAAGCACCTGCTGCAACAAACCCTTTCCAACGCATTTGATTTCT
>JASFFJ010000875.1:0-3157 GCA_050124355.1 Desulfobacterales bacterium
GGGAACCCTGTTTACGGTATGGACATTTGAGAGAAACAAGGTCTGGGCAGATGAATTGTTACTGTACCAAGACTGCGTCAGGAAATCCCCTGCAAAGGCACGGCCCCACAATAATTTAGGCGCCATTTTATTGCGCCGGGGCCGACTGCAGGAAGCTGTTGATGAATTTCAGACGGCATTGGACCTTAAGCCCGACTATGTGGATGCGCACTACAATTTGGGTATTGCGATGGTCAAGCAAGGTAATTTAGCAGACGGGATTCGCCACTTCTCGAAAACTATAGACCTCCAACCCCGCAATGTAAAGGCCCTAAACAATATGGCAGCCACGTTGGTATTAAAAGAGCGCTACCCGGAAGCGATCGATTATTTAAAAAGAGCTCTTCTAATAAATCCGGAAGAAGACGACTTGCATTCAAACCTTGGAATAATAATGAAAAAACAAGGCAATCTGGATGGGGCCAGGCATCATTTTAATAGGGCATTGCAAATAAATCCTGGCAATAGGTCGGCTTTCCATCATCTGGAGGAGCTTGAGAAAAGGATGCCGAAAGCGGTTGGCGATTAGGGTGATGAAAATTAGGCAGCGTTTGTTAATTGCAAGGGATTGCAAATTTCCAGATCTGAATTGATTGATCAAAAAAAGGGATTTACGTAAGTTAACATAAACCCCTTAGTTTCCTGGTGCCGGAGGCGAGAATCGAACTCGCACGGACGCAAGGTCCGGAGGATTTTGAGTCCTCTGCGTCTACCTATTTCACCACTCCGGCTGAAAATTGTTTATATAGGCAAAAATAATAATGTTGTCAATATAATTGCTATATTATCTTTTAATGGCGGTCAATAATTCTGCTGCAGAAATTTCTCCCTCCCTTAAAACCTGGGGCATATTACCACTCACATCCACCACCGTCGAGCCGGTGCCGCCTTTCAGCGGACCCGCATCCAAAGCGGCATCCAGTTGCTGTGTCAGTTGCGGTTTCAGATCTCCAAGTCTGTGGCTACCGGATTCGCCCGATAGATTGGCGCTGGTGCCGGTAATCGGTCTCCCCAGGGAACGGATCAAGGCAGCCGCCACCGGATGGCCAGTTAACCGGATGCCGATTTTACCGGTTCCGGAAGTAAGATGACGGGGTACAGCCTCACTGGCTTTAAATACCAGCGTTATCCTGCCCGGCCAATAATGGTCCATTATGCAAAATGCAGCTGAGGAGGCGTGTGACACCAGCCCTTTCAGCTGTATCCGTTGTTCTATCAATATGAGTATCGGCTTTTGGGTCGGTCGTTGCTTTATCTTAAATACCCGATCAACCGCCTCGACATTGAAGGCATCAGCACCCAGTCCATATAGACAGCGGGTGGGAAAAGCGACAATTCCGCCTCCGTTAAGAACGGTTCCGACAGACTGAATAAATTCGGGCTCGGGATGTTTATGATTGATTTTATAAACTTTCAATCGTTTTCGCTTTTTTCTCAACTTGTCTGGCCATCTCCTGCTTAAACTTTTGAAGCTTTGCGGCAAGTTTTAAGTCAGAGGTTGCGATAATCTGGGCTGCTAGAATGCCGGCGTTACGCGCGCCAGGTTTCCCGATCGCCATGGTGGCTACCGGAATTCCGGGGGGCATTTGGACCGTCGCCAGCAGGGCGTCTAGCCCTTGCAGACAGGAGGAATCTATGGGAACGCCGATTACCGGTAGTGGTGTATGGGCGGCCAACACGCCGGCCAGATGAGCAGCATGACCTGCCCCGGCAATGATTACTTTCATTCCCCTTTTCAAGGCGCCAGCGGCAAAATTTCCCGCCCGCTTTGGACTTCTATGGGCCGAGGCCACGGTCATTGCATAGGGTATTTGAAAATTTTTTAGAATGTCCGCAGCCTCTTGCATAATATCAAGGTCGGAATCGCTGCCCATCACAATACCGACTTTTACCGCTTCCTTCTGTTCCTTTAAAACTTTTTTTCCAGTAGCCAATTGAACCCCCTATAAAATTTTAATTATCTTAGGAATAAAATTAAAAGAAAAAACCGGAATGAAAATTAAGTGTCACGTTATGCATGATTTTCATCGTTCTAATCCTGATACTCCTCAGTTAGCTTTTTCATAGCGATGAATCCTTTTTAAGGTATATAGCCCCGTATTTTTCAACTATTGAATATCTGAGTCTTGAGAAGCTCATCGTCATCTTTTGTTAGTTGCTGAGGTTTCCAACCGTTCTACCAGTTTAGCTGAATATTTCTGGGGCATTTCTCTGTTTACCGGCGAATTTGCCATGGTGTTTAATTTCATAATCAGGAAATTTAATTTCTGGAGGGTGCGATATTTCTCGGCTGTCTTATCCATACCGCTCAAAAGATCTTCCGTACGCTTTATTTCTTTTTTTAGTTGGATTTCGGCAGGCAGACAATCTGCATTTTTTAAAATCTTATACGCCAGTCTCAGCTCACTATCCACATGGTTGTCACTATCAAATATGAGGGGTTTACCAGCTCCCTCTAAATTTTCAAATTTACCTTTTTGTTGAGCACGGCGAATACGGTCTTCTATTATTTTTTCAAATCCTGGAAACATTTTTGATTGATTATGGAAGGCGGTTTGGACAAATTTACTCAAATTCTTATTTAATTCCAATTGTTATTGAGTTAGATATATCACACTTAATGATGTTTTAAAATTAGAAAATGTCGGAGGTCAAAACAATCTATCCGATGGATATCATCTGAGGCCAGCGGCAGGAATTTGCCAGTTATCGATTGACCGGAGCTGAAATTATCTGGTAAGAAATGAGACAAAATTCAGTATCCCAGCAAATGGCACGGGATTTTCGACCAGCACTGTCTTGTCTTGCCGACGATACATATTTATTTTCGACGCGTCGGTTTGGGGCCAAGCTTGTTTATATATTGAATTTACTACTCAAGAAGGAAACACTGCATGAAAAAAATAGCCTTTGCCGGAACCGACGGAAGGACCTTGTTGAGTGCCTTGGTGACAGGTACCGCTACCAGCGAAATATATTCGGAAAATTATACAGGGATCGTCATTCGGGGAACCCCTTCAATGCCGACATTTTCTGAAATTATGAATTGGCCGGTGGAGTTTATTGCTACAAATAGCAATTCTGCTGAGGACTATACAGCAACAATTATTGCGGCCTT
>JASFFJ010000876.1:0-3153 GCA_050124355.1 Desulfobacterales bacterium
GTATCGCCATCTTCAAACCACCAGCTACCTGCTTTTACATCACTAAAAGATAACGCACTCGCACCTCCAGCTATCCCAAAAACCAACGTCAGCGCATAAAAGAGCATTAATAGCTTTTTCATTTCTCTACCGCCTCACTATGGATAAATTAATAAAATAGACGTAATCCAATTTCTTTTTTCCTATTTAGAGAGCAATTATCATGCCGACATCATATCATCCTGAAATTACATTGCTATTAAAGCTTTAGCCTGCCTGTGATTCCGCTATTGTAAAAAATTTCGACAGTTTTAAGCAATCACAATCGAACCTTTATTCCCCATACAAGCGCTTGAAAGCCTGAATTTGCTTCTATAATCAGCAGCGATTCGCAAAAATTGAATACTAAGCAGGGGAAAACCTTCCAAAATGGTGTCGGAATAATTTACAGTTTGGGAAGGGATGTTGCTAAATTTCGGTGTAATAAAGGTAAAAGACAGGTTGAAATAACCACGGAATACATGACAACCACTTCAAGTTTCACGAAATTATGTATTCCTGATATAGAACTTCGAAAAAAACGCATCCCATTTGGCGGTGTACATCGAAGGCGGCAATTCGTGTTTGATAACTTTATTTTTGTATGTCAAAATGCTCATTTTTACATATATTCTCATTTATCTATGCTTATCCGGTGTTTTTTCAAAAGATCGTGCAAGGTTGGGCGGCTGATTTCGAGGAGTTTGGCGGCCTGACTGATGTTGTTGCCGCTCAGGGCCAAGGCCCGGCGGACTGCATTTTTTTCGGCCGTCTCACGGGCCTCTTTCAAGCTATATAGCTTCTGCGTTTCCTGTTTCAGGGGTATATCTTCGAGCCCTAGGTCGACCGGCGTGATGACTCTGTCCATCATGGTGCCAAGGGCCCGTCGGATGCGGTTCTGGAGTTCACGAATATTGCCCGGCCAGTCGTGGGCAGTCAGGGCAGCTATGGCCGCCGGCGAAAAAGATGTCTGCTCGCACTGCAGGTTTCGGGTCTCATCCTGCAGAAAGCTTTGCGCCAGCAGCAAAATATCTTCCGATCGTTCGTTCAGATTGGGGATTCTCATGGGCACGACATTCAGGCGATAGTAGAGATCGTCACGAAATGTTCCCTGTTTGACAGCCTTCTCCAAATTCATATTCGTGGCCGCGATGATCCGTGCATTCAGCGTAATTGTTTTTGTTCTGCCAAGTCTTTCAATGGTCGATTCCTGTAGAAACCGCAAGATTTTCACTTGCAGAAGCAGAATTAAAGGTCAAAGCTTGAATTGTGAACAAAGGCAAAAGGTTCAGGGCACAAGGCAAAAGGGGGAAGTGAAAAGATAGAAAGCCTGTATACTGGGAAGCGCGAAAGCTGGGAGGCGAGGAGGCCGGGCAGGTGGGAAGCAATGGAATTGGGATTTCGGCTTGCCCGAATCCCAGTGTTTAAAACGCTTATCGCCCTCTAAATAGAGCTCCTACAGGAACCAATTGAATATTGTTTATCGTCTGATAATTATCACCCATGTATATCAGATAGCGCTGGACGGGGCGGTCTAATCGGTCTCTGAATTGTTTCAGGTTCCGCAAATCTCTGGGTGACGGCTTCCGCGTCGACTTGATTTCAACAGCATACACCGTGTCCTCTTCTTCGAAGATCAGGTCAATTTCGGTTCCACCGGCACTCTTATAGTAGTAAAACTGATCTGCCCTGATCATGCCTAGTTTTCTGCGTTTTTCTAACTCTGCCAGAACGAAATTTTCAGTGAGCTGACCCAGGCCGACACCGGCGTTCAAGCTGTGAATGATGCCGTTGTCGGCAAAATACGTTTTAGCGGCCTTGATGTAACGCTTCGCAGGACCGAACTGGTAACCGTAAAGCTTGAATGTCAGCTGTGCCTGCTGTAAAGCATTGAGATAATTTTTAGCTGTGGGGTGACTGATACCGGCTTCTCTGGCAAAATTGGACACTTCCAAATGCGAACCGATAGACCGGGCCAGATGATGAAACACTGCCAGAAGACCGTCCAGATTCTCGATATTCGATAGTTGCATTAAATCCCTTGTGAAATAAGTATTGCGGTAATTCACCAGAATTTCGTATTTGTCGCCATTATTGTTCTGAATGAGCACTTCCGGAAATTGTCCATATGTCATGGCCTTCGATAGGCGACGATGGGCTTGTTTAATGTGAGGCGGATCAGCCTGATCCCTCAAAAAAGAATGAGTCGGCCCGCCGTCTTCTTCACCCCAGCAAGCTGTAGGTAGTGAAATAATATCGATGCGGCCGGCCAGACTATCAGCCGTAGCGTCTAATAGGCCGAGAGTGCTCGACCCAGTCATTAAAAACCTGGCCTGTAGGTTGTCTACGGCGTATTTAACAGCCACCGTGAGCAGCGGATGTCGCTGAATTTCATCGATGATGGCCTGCTTACCGAGATGGCTGATAAAACCTTTTGGATCTCGTTTGGCCCAATCTAGGTGATCTATATCGTCCAGCGTAGCGTAGGGCCAATACGGGTATCGATGCTTTAGCAGAGTGGTTTTACCGGAACGACGAGGACCGACGATCAGACAACTTCTGCGAGAAGGCATTTTAAGCCAGCGTTCAAACATGGTTGTAATCTATCATGGATATTTTTAAAGTCAAGTTAAAAAATAACCATGTTATATTCTATCTACTCATGTAATGTAATCCCTATGAGTGGCTGAGGAATAGCTTGCGATCAAAGCTTGAATTGAGAATAAAGGTCTCATTTATCTGTGCTTATTCCATGTTTTTTCAAGAGATCGTGCAAGGTGGGGCGGCTGATCTCGAGCAGTTTGGCGGCCTGACTGATGTTGTTGCCGCTGAGGGCCAAGGCTCGGCGGACTGCATTTTTTTCGGCCGTCTCACGGGCCTCTTTCAAGGTATCCAGCTTCTGCGTTTCCTGTTTCAGGGATATATCTTCGAGCCCCAGGTCGACCGGCGTGATGACCCTGTCCATCGTGGTGCCTAAAGCCCGGCGGATGCGGTTCTGGAGTTCACGAATATTGCCCGGCCAGTCATGGGCAGCCAGGGCGGCAATCGCCGCCGGAGAAAAGGATGTTTGTTCGCGTTGCAGGTTTCGGGTCTCCTCCTGCAGAAAGCTATGCGCCAGCAGCAACGTATCTTCCG
>JASFFJ010000877.1:0-3139 GCA_050124355.1 Desulfobacterales bacterium
TCGAAGGGTTGTTTTCAATCTCTCGAAGGTCAGTGTCGGCTTGGGGCGTGAAAATCAGTTCATGCATGGGTCACTATTTGACATACTTGGCAAAGGATCCGCGTTTGACAGATCCCACCTGAGATAGCCCTGTAAGGACTTTTTTTAAAGCATCCTTATTTTCGAAAAGCCAAGCCTCTTCTACTGGAACTTCCATCATGGGTTCGAGTACAATTCGGTGACCCTCCGAGTAGGCTCGAACAGAACGGATGTTTCCGGGGGGAAGGAGTTTGGTTAGAGAGACGCGATTTTTTGAGTCGATGGTCAAGCTGATTACATCCATGGGCTAAACCTCCATTTCCATACAGTATGTTAATAATAATTCAATGTGGGAATGATGTCAAGTGGGAAGATTAGAAGGTGGTCGGGGGTCGGGCTGAAAGGCATTGATTTATTACAACAAGTACTGTGTTTTTAAGCGATTTTCGGCCCCAGTGAAATCGACCCAGTCAAACAGAATATCAAAAAGGTTTCACGGGGTAAACTCCGTTCGTGACTCCGTAAATTGCACAGGGTAAACTTTGCTGTCTCGTAAAAAATCAAATTCCCTGAATTTCAATTTCTTAACCTATCGAAATTACAGCTAGTGAAAATTTATTTTTGTGCTTTTTGCGCCTTTTTGCGGCTTCATTAAACTTAAACGTCCAATTTCAGGGTCAAAATGAGCGGTTTAACGAAACCAGGCGCTATGTAGGAGGCAAAACGATAGTGGTAAAAGGTAACAAAGCTGGTAAACCAGTAGGCTAGAAAGCTGGGAGGCGAAGGAATGTTGAAGGATAACTGACAAAGGTGAAAGATGAAAAGTAAAAGGAGTTTGGATCCGACGTCGTTCTTCTGTTATTCGTCTATTCCAGACCATTGATAATATCTGTAAGAATTTCCAAGGCATTCATTTAGCGATTCATCAATAAGTTTTAGGCGGTAGCGGAAAAGGGCTGTTTTTTCTAAACCTGTGTGGTTATGGGGACGTCCATAAATTAATAAATAATTAGTTGAGATAACCTATTTGCCATAAAAACATTTAATATTTTGGCTATTTTTAGGGTGAACGGTTCAAAAGCGTTATCGTTGAAAAGGGGGAAACCCCAGTTAAATCCGCTGCGCCCAAGTTAAATACGCTACGCTGTTCTTCGAAATTGAACGGGGCAGGCTCGTCTTCTGCGAAGAATTGAACGGGGTAAACCCTGATCAATTGTCTGGCATATATCGATTTAAACCCGTTGCGTGCCGGTATCGTTAGCCGACCGGAAGATTATCGCTGGAATTCCCTTGGCTACCATGTTCAGACCAAAAACCAAGATAACTTTCTTTCCACTGATTTCGGCCCAGTGAAATACGCTCCGCTGTCACAAGTGAATTGCACCCCAGTACGATAGTTCCTACCTACGAGGCAGGCAGGGCAGTAGACCCAGGTTGGGGGTCGGACCACGCTAACCTATTGACAATACTAAACAACCAGTGAATTTTCAAGCGATTTTCAGGCTTAAACGACCCATTTGGGGGTTAAAATGGGCAGTTTAATGAGATGGCTGCATGGCACGCCAGTGAATAAAGAAAAAAACTACCTTAAAAATCGATACTGATGAGAAAGGGGTTGATGCACAGGACTCGGGAGTTAAAATATGAGGATAGCCCTTTATTTCCGGGCAAATCGAACCTGTCTTTAGGTGGCAACGACAAATGAATCTGGTAATCGATCTATATAACTTTGAAAAAGGATAAAGGAAACCGGCTTCCGGGATTTCCGGTCTCCCGATCTGCCGGTTTTAAACAAACTTATCTTTCCACAGATCGGAGAGAAATTTTTGCCAGGGAACGGTCAGGATGCTGTCGGTAAGGGTGCTGACCGGGTCCTGGCTGACCAGGATTAAATTTTGGAGTACACCTTCTTCCTTTAAATATTTTAATCCTTTGAAGTCATTTCTGCTGATCTTTCTGGATGCTTTCACCTCTATGGCTGTCCGGGTGCCTATCAAAAAATCTACCTCATGACCGCTTTTTGATCTCCAGTACGTTAGGTCGAGTTTTTTGCGCCTGTAACTCAGGTAAGCCCGGAGCTCCATACAGATAAATTGCTCAAAACTTTTTCCGTAAAGATTGGAGTTGCGGTCCAGTGACTCTGTGCCGGCTAGCATGTGTGTGATGCCAGGATCGAAGAAATAAAATTTTCCGGTTTTGATGGCTTTGCGTTTTTTGGATTCGGTCCAGGCAGGCAGAAGAAAGCCGATCAGGGTGTCTTCCAGCAGGCCAACATATTCCGTAACGGTTGAAGGCGGCACCTGGCAGTCATTTGCAAGCTTGGTAAAATTGATCATTTCGCCATTAGCCAGTGCAATGGTTTTCAAAAACCGCGAAAATGGCGGAAGACGCCTTATCAGCCCCTCTGCCAGTATTTCTTCTTTCAGGTAAGTGTTTACATAGGCATCAAGCTCCTCCTCCGGATGCGCGCTTAGATAGACGGCCGGCATCCCTCCATAGCGCAGGTAGCGACTTAAATCAAAATCAGGTATTTCATTGTAAATCAGCGGGAACATTCCGGCATTCCAGACACGGCCGGCCAAAAGATTTGCCCTGCCCCGGCGTAGTTTACGTGCACTGGAACCAGTAAGTAAAAAAGTGAGATTGCGGGTTTCAATGAGCCGGTGGATTTCATTGAGAAGTTCCGGAATGCGTTGGATCTCATCAATGACGATAATGTCGGCGGGTGCGGCTGCAATCAATGATTCCAGTTCATGTGGAGCGCTCGACAGCCGCAGAAAGTAGCGTGAATCCAAAAGATCAATGATGAAGGCCTTTTCCGCCAATTGTTGACGGACAAGCGTGGTTTTGCCGGTGGCACGCGGTCCAAAAAGAAAGAACGATTTTTTGGCCAATAAAGGGACGAGTTGCAGTTTTCGTTGAATTTCCATATGGCATTTATATTGTTGGTTATCAAGATAATTCACAATATAAATGTTAATTATATTAATTTCAAGAAAAAAAAGGAAATATCAAAACTTTTATTATGATCTTTTCAGCGCCTGGGGTCGGACCAAGCTAATACACTGATTACAAGAGATTTATTGCACAAAAAGGGTTGAAATAATGTCTTAAAGCAGCC
>JASFFJ010000878.1:0-3138 GCA_050124355.1 Desulfobacterales bacterium
TTTTTTTTTACAAAGCATTGGTTTTTTGAAAATTTTAAATACCGTGGATCGAGTCATTTCCGCTGGTGATTTATATCTAATATTGAAAGCCTATTCCTTATGGTCAGGGTTCCTTACTCCTCCATTTAATCCATAACATCATTAACATCAATCATTGAGGTAAACCTATGGGAGATAATACAAAATTTATATTTGTAACCGGAGGTGTACTGTCTTCGCTGGGTAAAGGTTTGGCTTCGGCTGCCATCGGTGCATTACTGGAAAGCCGAGGACTTAAGGTGACCATTCAGAAGCTGGATCCGTATATAAATGTCGATCCCGGCACCATGAATCCCTTCCAGCACGGTGAGGTATTTGTTACCGATGACGGCGCTGAAACGGATCTGGATCTCGGACACTACGAGCGGTTTACCCATGCAAAATTAGGTCACGATAATAATTTTACGACCGGGAAAATTTATCATTCGGTCATCTCGAAGGAGCGCCGTGGGGATTATCTCGGTGGAACAGTTCAGGTTATTCCGCACATCACCGATGAAATTAAGCGAAGCATCAAGCTGGCCGCCAAGGATGTGGATATTGTGATTGTCGAGATCGGTGGTACCATCGGCGATATTGAGAGCTTGCCATTCTTAGAGGCCATCCGGCAGTTCAAAGTTGATGCCGGCAAGGACAATACATTGTACATTCACTTGACCCTCGTGCCGTATATCGGCACTGCGGGGGAGGTGAAAACCAAGCCTACCCAACACAGTGTAAAAGAGCTGCGCAGCATCGGGATTCAACCTGACATTCTGCTTTGCCGCACCGATCAGTATTTGTCTAGAGAAATCAAAGCCAAAATTTCCCTTTTTTGCAATGTCGGTGTCGATGCGGTGGTGACTGCCAAAGATGTAGAGTGTATATACGAAGTTCCGCTGGTATTTCATAAAGAAGGTTTGGATGGCAAGATAGTTGAATTGCTTAATATATGGACACGGGCGCCCAGACTCGAGGCCTGGGAGGATTTGATTCGTAAAATTCAAACCAACCAACAAACCGTGACCATCGCTATTGTCGGAAAATATGTCGATCTCACCGAATCCTATAAAAGTCTGAACGAAGCCCTCTACCATGGCGGCATTGGCAACGAATGCAACGTAAATTTAATTTTTGTTGACTCAGAGAAAGTAGAAGATGGGAGTTGCAGCCGGATGCTGGCTGATGCCGACGGCATACTGGTGCCCGGTGGTTTCGGAAAACGTGGCATTGAGGGCAAGATATGTTCCGCAAATCATGCTCGGGTAAATAAAATACCCTATTTCGGGATATGCCTGGGAATGCATGTTGCAGTTGTTGAGTTTGCGCGAAACGTGGCGGGTTTGAAGGACGCCAACAGTTCGGAATTTAATGAATTTACGACGGATGCGGTGATTTACCTGATGCTGGAGTGGTTTGACGAGAGAAGTGGTAGCGTCGAGAAGCGGGATAAGTCTTCGGATAAGGGGGCCACCATGCGTCTGGGTGCTTATCCCTGTCGTTTAACCAAAGGCACTCTTGCCCACCGGGCATATGGATTAGAGGATATTTCCGAGCGTCACCGCCATCGTTACGAATTTAACAATGATTACAAAGCGCTGTTGGTTGAAAAAGGGTTGGTGGTCAGTGGCAGCTCACCTACCGGCGATCTGGTGGAGATTATCGAAATCAAAGACCATCCCTGGTATCTTGGATGTCAGTTCCATCCAGAGTTCAAATCGCGTCCGATGGATGCACATCCGCTTTTCAGAGATTTTATCAAAGCGGCATTGGAATATTCGAAAGGGAAGGCGGGTTAATATAAGGAGTCCGTGCACCCTGTTCCAGGCCGGAGAACAAATCCGAGCACTATATTACCTAACCCGGAAAAACCGGAAATGGCAAATTACAAGCACCAAATTACAAATAAATTCCAATATCCAAATCTCAAATAAGATCAAACGCCAATTGTTTGGGAATTTGAATTTCGGTCATTGTGATTTGATTGGTATTGGTAATTTGTTATTTGAAATTTTTATTGCAGAAACCCGAACACTGACACCAGAAACCTATATTTCTTTGCAGCATGTTGTCAGAAAAATGCCCCTAATGGCCTTATTCTGCGGCTTTCTGTTTGTTTTCCTGCTTTTGTTTCTGTAGTTCCTTTTCAATGATGGTTTCCATCTGCCGCATACTGCGATCGCGCACCTTTTTGCCGTTGATAAAAACCGTTGGTGTTCCTCTGACCCCCACCCGGATGCCTTCTTCATAATCCTGCCGGATGCGCTCTGTGACGGTTGGATTTTGCTGCTGTTTTTTAAATTCAATTTCATCCAAGCCCAGGAGACCTACGATTTCCTGGATTTTTTGATCGTTGAGACGGTTGTAATTTTCAAAAAGCATGTCGTGAAATTCCCAGAACTTTTCTTCGCGTTCCGCTGCCAGAGCCGCTGCTGCGGCTTTAACCGCGTACTTGTGACTCCTGATCGGAAAGTTCTTAAAAACCAACTTTACTTTATCGGGATATTTCTTGAGCAACTGCTCAAGCTCGGGCACCAGCCTCGCGCAGTAAGCTCATTGAAAGTCACTGAACACTGCGATGGTAACCGGTGCGTCATGCGGGCCTTTTGTGGGGGAGCCCTGCGTATTAATCTCATGGATAAAGTCAAGTGTGATAAATTCCACTGTTTTATTTTGCCGGCTGGCGGCAAACAGCCTTTCTCCGCGCGGGCCAATCTCAATTTGATCGATATGGGAGCCGATCTCGACAGTATCCGTTAGATTTCCCTTCTGATCGTAGATCAGAACGCTGCCACTGTCGGTGAGGACAAAGGTCAAATTGCCGTCTTGGGAAACCGCCACATCGACAGGGACCCCATCTGTTTTCAATGTTTTTTGAGGGGTAATTTCGACAGCGGCCAAAACCCGGGATGCCGTTGTCAATGCGGCTAAAAGCACCAGGGCAATACCAAATTTAACGAATGTCGATATCATTTCAGCGCTCCTTTCTTGCGACGTTCACGGCAAATTTGAGTTGTTGATTTTTGAACGCCAGTTTTATTCTGCCAACGGCTAACGACAGATATCGTTGATTGGTTAAGTGGTCATAATTTTATATTTTATCCCAAAAGTTAAAAAAAA
>JASFFJ010000879.1:0-3138 GCA_050124355.1 Desulfobacterales bacterium
TTGTAAAAGCAACGCCACTGCCAATGCCGCCATCGCCGGCAATAGCGCAAAACTATTGTGAACCGCTGCCATAGCTGAACCCACCATCACCGGTGCCACCGCCGCAGGCAGGGTCTTGGGGCGTGCCGCCAGGATCCAGGCGTCAATGGGACTGATGTCCGTCATTCGTCCTTCGTCAATCGTCATTCGTCATTCCAGAAGGTTCGCCTAGCTTCCAAACTTCAGATATCGTTGTTTGGTTTATTAGTTTATTGGTTTATTAGTTTATTAGTTGATTGGTTGATTGGTTTATTAGCTGATTAGTTTATTAGTTGATTGGTTGATTGATTGTAAATTCTGAACTTCTAACTTCTGGCCTTCTCATCGGTGATCTGTTATCTGGCATCTAACTTCTGTCATCTGCCTTCTGACCTCTGACCTCTGACATCTGACCTCCGTCATCCATCATTCATCATCCGTCGTCCGTCATCTACCCTATACCCTTCGCCCTCTGCCCCATGCCCTCCGTCATCCATCATTCATCATCCGTCATTCACCATCCGCCCTCTGTCCTCTGCCCTAAGCCCTATACCCTTCGCCCTCTGCCCCATGCCCTTCGCCCTTTGCCCTTTGCCCTATGCCCTTCGCCCTTCGCCCTACACCCTTCACCCTCTGCCCCATGCCCTTCGCGCTTCGCCCTTTGCCCTTTGCCCTTCGCCCTATGCCCTTTGCCCCATGCCCTCTGCTTTTTCCTATTCCCTATACCGGTAAATCCTGAGCTCCAGATTATTAAATATGAAATACAGCGATAAACCCAGCAGGCTCATGGCCAGAATGCCGGTATACATTTGCGGGTACCTTAAGACCTGGTAGGTTTCCACAACGATAAAATAGCCAAGACCATAGGTTGTTAGAGACTGCTCGGCGATAAACAGAACAGCGATGGCCGTGGCCGTCGACACGCGCAGTGCGGTGAGCACTGCCGGTAGCGAGGCCGGAAAATAAACATACCGGAATAGCGCCCGGCGGCCGGCACCCAGGGAGCGTACCGATAATATCAATTCCGGATGCAGATTGGCGGCTTCATCGCGAACCACCACCAGTATCTGGAAGAAAATAATGAGGGCAATCAGAAATATTTTAGACACATCCGTGATGCCCATCAACACGTAGATAACAGGTAAAAAAACAATTTTAGGGATCGGGTAGACGATCGCAATCAGAGGAGAAAAAATGCGATCCAGCTTGGGTACCTGGCCCAATCCCAACCCCACGGGTACCGCAGTGATCACTGCAACTCCGATAGCGGCCAGCACCCGCCCGGTACTGGCCAGCAGGTGAAGCCCCAGTTCACCAAATATTGACCTAAAAAAAAGCGGCAGCACTACAAACGGGGAAGGCATGATAGGTCGGCGGACGATCCACGCCAGCACCTGCCAGAAAAAGAGGAACATCAGCAAACCCAAGACGGCGTCAGAGAATTTAAGCTTGCGTTTCATGCCACGGTCCCCAGAATTTTCCGCAACTCTTCACATTTATAACGAAATGCCGCCTGGTTGGTGTTATCAATCATGGCTGCGCAGTCATTTTCCAGAATGAGCGGCTTGCGGTTGAAACCATGTTGTAATGTCAGAATTTTCTTGCCCATGATAACGGCAACCTCGATATCATGGGTGACGAGAATACAGGTCAGATTCGACTCATGGTGTTGGACCAAGATGACCCTTTCCAGATCTTCACGGGTGAGGGCATCCAAAGCGGAAAAGGGTTCATCCAGTAACAGCAAATCAGGTTCCATCACCAAAGTTCTCGCAATAGCGGTTCGCTGGCGCTGACCCCGGGAGAGCCGATCCGGGTATTGATCCTTTAACCCATGGATCCCCAGTTTTTTTAGCCAGTAATCCACCTGTTGTTCGGCCTTGGTTTTGTCAATCTTCTTGTCTGTCGGCGCGTGTTTTCCATCAGATCCGTAAAACTCCCAGATATTGAGTCCCAATCGGGTGTTTTCATCCACTGTTGACCACGGCAAAAGGCCGTGATCCTGTAGAACTAAGCCGGTGCGTGGCCGTGGGCGGATGACCGGCATGTTGTCGATCAGAATATTTCCGGATACGGGCTGACACAATCCGGCCAACAGGTAGAGGAATGTTGTTTTCCCACAGCCTGAAGGGCCGATCACCGACCAGGCCTCACCGCGATCTATCCTCAGGTTGAACCCTTCAAATATCGATGGACGTCCGCTATAAGCAAATGTCAGGTTCTGTATTTCAATCATTGGGGAAGATAATCGTTTGTAACAGAATCCCCATACGGCAGCGCTGACTCCAGCAAATCATTGGCTTTCATCCAATCTATAACATCGGCCCATTGGCTGGCATCCGGGACCTGGCGGCGGGGATATGTCGGTATCTTATAGGTCCGTTGAATATTTTTGGGCACCCGGATTTTTTCGAGCAACAGGGCGCGAAAGGATTCGGGATTCGAATTGATTGCTGCCGCGGCGCGGTCCCAGGCCTTTAGAAATAGACGAACGGCCCCGGTTTTATGGTTCAGAGCATTGACATTAAAGCTCAACACACTCACACTGTAATCCGGATGGGATGAATCCGCAACAAGTTCACCGGCGCCGGCTTCAAGCGCACTTTTGGCCAAAGGATCCGGTAGGGTGGCTGCTTTAAGCCGGCCCTGAATCAGCAGCTGGTATCGTTCCGGTATCGCGGGGACCGACTTTTTGACGATGGTTTGAGATTCGAGGCCGGATGCCGTCAGAAGCCGATCGGTGACGTATTCAATAATGGTGTTTTTGGAAATGCCGATGGGGATGCCGGTCAAATCCAATGCAGATCTCAATTTACTTCCGGGGGCGGAGAGTAACCGAAACAGAGGGTGGTCGGCAGCGGCTTTACGTGCCGACATAACGCTTTTAACCTGGATACGATCCCGATTGAAGTTTGCCGTGCTGATCATTTCATTGAGCATACCGTCGATTTCGCCGGACTGCATCAATTGATCTCGTTCCAAACCGCTGGCCACCGGCACCGCCTTAACGCTGACGCCATATTCGTTGAAATATCCTTTGGCCTCGGCCACAAAATATGGAAAAGCATCTAAAATGGGCAATAGGGCAACCTTAAGTGAGGAATCTTGATTGGTGTTTTG
>JASFFJ010000880.1:0-3137 GCA_050124355.1 Desulfobacterales bacterium
GGATTGGGTCTCTGACAACCATTGCCGACGTCGCCCGTAATCCGATCATCAAATCAAAGTACCAGGCGCTGTCCATGGCGGCCGCCGAGGTGGCGAGCCCCCAGTTGCGTAACCAGGGTACCATCGGAGGAAACCTCTGCCAGAAGCCCCGCTGCTGGTACTACCGGGGAGAATTTCATTGCTTGCGAAAAGGCGGCGATCAATGCTTTGCCGTCGAGGGCGAAAACGCCTACCACTGCATCCTCGGCGGTGAGAACTGCTTCATCGTGCATCCCTCTGATTCGGCACCAGCCCTGGTCGCCTTGCAGGCAAGTGTTACAATTGCCGGTCCCAACGGGCGGCGAAGCGTGCCCGTGGAAAACTTCCATATGCCGCCGTCTGAGGATTACATGAGCGAGACCGTGCTCGAACCCGCAGAAATCGTAACGGAAATTGTCCTGCCGCCGCCTGCGGAGGGTCTGCGCAGTTCCTATCGCAAGGTTCGGGCGCGTCGCGCCTGGGATTTTGCTCTGGCCGGAGTGGCCCTGGCGATCGTGTTCAGCGGGGATCAGGCGGTTGATTGCCGGATGGTACTTAGCGGTGCAGCGCCGGTGCCCTGGCGTGCGGCTGAGGCGGAAAAAGTCATCATGGGAATGCGGCTGGATCGGGATCGCGCGGCAAAGGCGGCCGCGGCCGCAATAAAAAATGCAGACCCCATGGAGCAAAATGATTACAAGATTCCTCTTTTCCGCGGACTTATCGAACAGCAATTGATGGCTATTGCCTAACCTGAATCCCGTTGACCCGCAAAAATACCAAACGGCATAGAAACAGTCACTTTGAGGATGTCGCTAAAAACAGGCTTATTTTAAAATTTTCCTCTGCATTGCATCCACAGGGCTTTACAATCGGTATATTCACATGAAAGTTATAATTAAAAGTTTTTTGTTTATTTAAATTTGCAATTGAGAATAACGCGTCACCAGTATCGTATTCTGAAGTTATACGTCAATGGCAAAACAATTCAGACTTCCGAGCATTTTTCATTGACCTGTTGTTGAAATCACCTTTTCCCGCCTTTCGATGGGAAACGCCACCAGTCACAATTGCAACAGCAGATGAACCTTTCGAGTTCGTGCTGATAGATAGCCCTGAAATCTCACTTGATCCAGATCCAACCGCATTCGCCGAGCATTTCGAAAAAACGGGACCGGGAGGGGTTGTCGAGTTTCCAAACCTTGGTGGAGATGCGATCTTGATAGCGCCATGTCCGGACGATTCCCAGTCTGACTATGGGCATCTCGCAGCATATCTACGAAATTCACATGTACCACAGCAGCATTTGTTGTGGGGGTTGGTAGGTGTGGCGATGCAGCGTAGAATCAGTTCGAAGCCGGTTTGGCTGAACACTGCAGGAGGCGGCGTTGCCTGGTTACATGTACGGCTGGATGATCGACCGAAGTACTATGGTTACGCACCCTACCGCAATGCCGCCTAAAAAGCACGTGCATTGAGCCGCTGATGCAAGGCGTTATCGTGATTTCATGTACTTCCAACAAAGTTGTAACTATCAATAGGCATTGAAGATTTTTGATATCATTTTTCACCGCCACTTGGCCCCCCCTAATTCTTTCTGCATCTTTGCGGATAGGCGCCCAGATAAATTCATATCTCAAAATCCTGCTTTAAAAAAAAGAAATTGAAACTTAGAATTTTTTCAAAAAAGTGGCGAACCGATTGTGTGTTAGCTGAACAAATACGCAATAATATCAATCAATTCATATAGTTTGGTTTAGGCACGCAATTATACACTTTCACCAGAATGTAGATTGGCCAGGGGAAACCCACACTGGTCGGGGGTTTTAGGTTTGTCCAGTGAATCCTAAAATTTTGATGCTAATGTTGTTGTGGATTTGTTGATGTATTACACAGCGAAGTTCCTCGCAAGTTTGGGTAAAACGATGATGCTTGAGCTGACCAAAATTTAAATTTCGATTGATTCGATTGAGTGTTTCATGTATCCATGAGTGTTGATGTATCCAAAAACTGTCTGAAATATTCTCAGTTAATTTAATAGTTTCAAGAATCTCAATTTATGTAGTGCGACTCGAAGTCGCGTATTTCGCTGGATAACACATTACAAAGGTAATGTGATATATCCATCTTCAAATAATCACTTATGGCGACCAATTATATCGTCTTAACCAAAGGGCAGTTGTTGCACAGGTCCCTTCAACATTGAACCCGGAGTCTCGTCGCAAGAAGGACCCGGAGGCCTGGGACCGGTTAGGAGAATTGTTGATCCAGGATCGCGTTCAGCGTTACAAGACCGGGAGCCCAACCTATATGAAGGTGGTGGCTCCAGAAGGAGAGCCCTGCGTCTTACCCTATAAGGACGCCTATGAATGGTATATGGAATTCCGAGAGTTTGCGCCAAATTGGAAAAATGAGGTAACAATCGAGTCCTTGGAAAAAGCTTGCGATTTCGATCCAGTGAGTTTGATCCACTTAATGACACCGACAGCGCTTCTGCTAATACCTGGTGAATATGACAATCTGATTCCCATTGAGGCAGTCAAAGAAGCTTACGAGAGAGCCCGCGAACCCAAAGCGTTATCCGTTTTGCCGATAACTCATTTTGTACCTTATAAAGATCCATGGTTGTCAAAAGCCGCGGAATTGGCAACAGACTGGTTCCGAAAACATCTTTAACTCCCTTCATAAGCCACTGTCTCTGACGGTGAGAATTGAAAAAGTTCTGCCGTTACCAGGTGATCGCCGCTAATTGATCTAAAGTTAAACAATGCCGGTGGCTTACGAGGGGAGTTAATCAAATCAGCGACTATTAGCAGAGTATGTCTCTACGGCCTCTTCGAGGGGCCTTCCTCATACCCCCAACTCTGCTGGTGGTCGCCGATTTTTGGGTATCCATATTACATGAATACTGATATATAGGAAGCTCAAGCAGCTCCCATCGGATTTTAAGATAAGCGCGCACATGAATTGAGTCTGAATACACGCAAACAGTTTTGAAAATTCTTTTGGTTTTCGGTGTTTGGGTATCAATGATAGGATCGGCGGCCCGGGCTGTTGACTATCCGAAAATGAAATTGCGTTATGCCAATTTCCTGCCTTAAAAAGCACCCAACTCCAGGGTC
>JASFFJ010000881.1:0-3133 GCA_050124355.1 Desulfobacterales bacterium
GCCCGACGATCAGCGCACTCAGACACATCAGGAGATTGCCCTCATCGATCCGGTCCGTATCGTCAGTCCAGACGGGGCCGTGAAATCCCATTGCTCTCCCCCAGCGAGGCATGGCAGTGCCCGCTCCAGCAACCCCGATGGGCTGGGTCAATCCTGCAACCCCTTTTTCCATTTTGAAATTTGTCATCAGCGCTGGAAAGATCTGACCCAGTTTTTCAAACTCCTCTTCGCCGGCGGATTCTTCGACAAAATACCTTTCAATGATGCGTAGAGCCTCGTCCGGGCTGACCTTTTCCAGAAACACCGGATTCAATGGATTGATCTTCGACAGAAACGCCTGCTTGCCGTCATCCGTGGTTTCGATGGTAGCCAGATGGGCGCCGTTCATCTCGACCTTGTATTGAAAAAGAATCGGCCGGTTCAACTGGTGATTCCATCTAATTGAAACCTCAACCGCTGCGGACAGGACCCGCATGGGGATCTCCGCTATCTGCTTGTCTGAAAACTGCGATAGCCCAATATCTTCATAACCGTCAAAATATTGAGGCAGGTCTTCATCTTGAAGATCCAGTTCTATTTTGAGACGGATCGATTTTGAAACGTCGTGATTGTAAACCAGGGTTTCAAACCCACCCAGATCAACCGCCTTGCCGCCGATAGACGTTCTGTCGGGATCCAGATTGTGTCGTTCGAAGATTTCAAGGGCAAAGTGAAGGGCTTGAACGACAGTGCTTTTGCCAGCGCTGTTGGGGCCGAAGAGGAGGGTGATCGGTTTGAAGGTCACCGTTATCGGGTTCTGGATGCCTTTGAAGTTCTCGATGGTGATGGATGTAATCGGCATTAAAGTTCTCCGCGGAAGGCGCGTTGGGAAAGAGAGTTGAATAGTTGTTCTGATCTGAGCGAAGATTTTTGAAATTTTTCTTTCATAGCGTCAATCTTTTTAACGATGGCTGAGTAATTTTGCTGAATACTTAGAGGGGGGGAAAAAATTCTGAATTTCTTTATGTCCTTAACATTTATGTGAGGTGAGGCTGATCCACCAATTCTTTGAACAGCTTGCTGATATACCCTATTAGAATTCAGAAGACTCCAAATATATTCCGCTGTTGAAACTATGTGTTTTGATCTGAATAGCATCATACGTTGTCCCAAACATATGGTTCTCCCTTTTGGAATTCTGGCAGCATTTCCAAAACGTGCACCCTCTCTGCAATATATCACGTCATTTGTTACCGGCTCTAACCGCTTAATTCTTTTCTTATATTCGACCTCATCAACATATTTGGTTGATGACCAATCCATATAACCATTTTGAATGTCAGAGCTTCGAATACATGCAAAATCAGTTTGGCCTGCTGTATATCTTGGAGTTGCATGAGGACAGTCTATAATTTCCTCACATAGATCCTGAATGTGCCCTATTTTCCATTTTTTAGGATTGCTAATCGTACCCCCAAACATATCCAAAAACACCGACCGCAAGAACTCATCGGCGAGTTGAATTGCCTTGCGGCGCTTGCGGCGGATGGCATCGGCCTTGTCGAGGATGGCGGCGATGCGTTTTTGCTCTTTCAAAGGGGGAAGAGGAATTGGGAAGGTGCTGACTTTTTCTTTTGAAACTTCCTTGAACGTTGCTCCACTCCCTAATGCTGCAATTCTGTTTGCGTATTTCTTCATACAATAATATAAATACGTTGAGTCAACATCGGGGCCGGGAATAAGGCTTTTAAATCCTTGATTTGTGCACATATCTCGTCCAGCAATGGCAACCAGCCCAATCGGGGCCCTTGAGCTGAACAGAATTGTATCCTTAGGCAAGATTCGAGCTGAGCAGCTTTTATATCCGGCTTTGGAGATGTATTCCGGAGTATCAAATAGAATTGCCCCCTCTATCCCACTGATATCCTTCGGGGTGGCCCACGCTATGTCACCGCTCCAATACTCTGGAACATTTCGCCGAGGGGTTGCACCTGACACTATTTCGCAGCATTTGCCGAGCGGCACGTTTTCCCAACTCATCCCAACATCCCCCCCAACTCCTCCATATCCGCCAAAATCTCCCGCTCCAACTCTTTCATCCGCTTTAAAATCTCCTTGGGAGGATCATACTTCTCTTCCTCGTAAACGATCTCTTTATACCGATTTATCGACAGATCGTACTTGTTTTCCCGAATCTCCTTTACCGGCACGAAAAACGCTTTATCCGTTCGATCTTTATCCTTCCTTGTATTTCGATCTTTCCAGCGTTTAACCAGATCGGGCAGATCATTCTTGTCTGGCGTCGGCTCCCGCTTATCATCCAGTGAAAAACCATCCGCCTGCACATCGTAGTAAAACACATTGTCCGTCTTACCGCCCTTGGTAAAGACGATGATGGCCGTGGAAACGCCGGCATAGGGTTTGAACACGCCGGAGGGCAGGGAAATGACGGCTTCGAGCTGGTTGTCGTCCACCAGCATTTTTCGCAAGGCTACGTGGGCCTTGGAGGAGCCGAACAGCACGCCGTCCGGTACGACCGTGGCCGAGCGCCCACCCATTTTGAGCATGCGCAGAATCAGGGTCACAAAAAGCAGTTCGGTCTTTTTGGTTTTGACCTTGCTCAAAAGTGACGCATGCACATCCTCATAGTCCAGGCTGCCCTTAAACGGCGGATTGGCCAGGATGACATCGAAGTGGTCGGTTGCCAGCTCAGGGAAGCGATCCGGGAAATTGTTGCTCAGAGTGTCCTGGTAATGGATGTCCGGCGCGTCGATGCCGTGCAGCAGCAGGTTCATGGCGGAGATCCGCAGCATGGTCACATCGAAGTCGAACCCGTTGAACATGTGGTGCTGGATGTGTTCCTTGTAAGGAACCAGCTCGTCCCCGGTAAAGGTTTTGCTGCCGTCTTCATTTGTTAAGACCGCCTCCGGTGATGTGTGGGTCTCCAGCAGGTATTCCATGGCGGAGATCAGAAAGCCGGCCGTACCGCAGGCCGGGTCGCCGATGGTCTCGTCGGGCCGGGGATCGACGATCTCCACCATCTTGCGGATGATATGCCGGGGGGTGCGAAACTGGCCGTTGATGCCAGCCGTGGTAAGCTTGCTGAGCAGATATTCGTAGAGGTCGCCCTTGGTGTCGCCTGCGGTCAGGGGCA
>JASFFJ010000882.1:0-3130 GCA_050124355.1 Desulfobacterales bacterium
TATGGGGTTTCCCGCTGGAGCTTTTATCATCAGGAACTGCGCCACAACGCCGCTCGTTTCTATTCCGAGTATTTGCCAGCCGGCAACTATCATCTGTCCTACATGGCTCAGGCCATCGTTCCGGGTGAATTTGTTGTGATGCCGGTCTATGCCGAAGAGATGTATGATCCGGATGTGTTTGGCAAGGGAGTAATGGAGATTTTGAAGGTGAGCAGGTGAGGGATGTCAGAGGACAGAGGACGAAAGGCAGAAAGAATTGAAGGTGGAAACATCAGGCAAATGGCGCAGGGCGCAAGGCATAGGGCAGGCAGCATAGTGCATGGGGATTAGGGGCATAGAGCAACGTCTAACAGTAAATGGTTGATTAAGTTGAATAGGTTGATTAGGTATTTCCGGTCAACCTATTCAACCTATTCAACTTAATCAACTTAATCAACTCAATAAACTTGAATATAAACATTAAAATAAGAAAAAATTTGGCTGCGGTGCTGTTATCAACGGTTGCGTTGATTGCTGGGGGCATCGGTTGGAAAACAAACGTCGATCTCCTTGCGCTGCCGACCTCCCTGTCGGTGGATGGTTCCTATGTACGCAAGGCCCAGGTCACAGACCGCAATTACCTGCCCTTGACCGTGACCTACCAGAATCGGTGGAACCTTCATAACCATATTCCCCTGCACGATATTCCGCTTTTTTTGCAGCAGGCATTTGTCGCATCCGAGGATCAGCGCTTTTACCGTCACAAGGGAGTAGACTGGTTGGCGCGCCTGCATGCGGTATATCAGAATATCAAGGCATTGGATTCGATCCGCGGTGCCAGCACCATCAGCGAACAGGTGATTCGAATGTGGCACCCGCGACCCCGCACTCTCTGGTCCCGCTGGCTGGAAGGTATCGAGGCCGGTCGTCTTGAAAAAGAATTTACCAAAAGTGAGATTTTCGAATTTTATCTCAATCAATTGCCCTATGCCGGTCGACGGCGGGGGGTGGTGCAGGCTGCGCGCCTTTTTTTTGATCGCGATCCCGATACCTTAAGCACGGCAGAAATGCTGGCCCTGGTGGTAATGGTGCGGGCACCTTCCCGCTTGGATGTGCGTAGAAATCCAGAAAGGCTTTACAAATCGATTGAACAACTCGCCAATCGCCTGCTCAAAATTGGGGTCCTCAATCAGCGACAGCATGCGACCATCAAGGTCGCTGATCTTAAGATCAAAAGCGCCACGCCGCCTGTCAGGGCGGAACATTTTGTCCAATATCTTCATCGATTGCAGGCGCCGTTGGATTTGCGGGGCAAAGGTCGTCTGCGCACCACCCTGGATGCCGGACTTCAACATACCGTCCAAACCATCTTGGACCATCGTCTCAAAGATTTAAAAGACCGCGGCGCTAAAAACGGGGCGGTATTGATTGTCGACCATCAACGACATGAGATTCTGGCCTGGGTGAACAGTGGTGCCTGCCTGGATGAGGTTTCGTCAAGCTGGATCGATGCGGTCACGACGCCGCGCCAGCCGGGTTCTACCCTGAAACCATTTTTATATGCCCTGGCATTGGAAAAAGGCTGGACAGCGGCTACTCTAGTGGATGATTCCCCGCTATCCGAGTCCGTTGGTCGCGGATTGCATGCGTATCAGAACTATAGCCGCATCCACTACGGCATGCTGAGGGTACGACAGGCCCTCGGCAATTCGTTGAACATCCCTGCCTTGCGGGCTATCCAGTTCGTGGGTGTCGATGAGCTCTTGGCTTGCCTGCATGAATTGGGTGTTCAAAGTTTGCAACAGCATCCGGATTATTACGGGGATGGTTTGGCGCTGGGAAACGGCGAGATCACCCTGCTGGAACTTGTGCAGGCCTATACCGTTTTGGCCCGGCAGGGAACCTATCATCCGTTGAAATATTTGTTGACTGATGTATCCCGTCGGGAAGATAGCCGCAGGGTATTTTCTGCTGAAACGGCATCGCTGATCGGCAACATCCTTTCGGACCCGGCAGCCCGGCGGCTGGAATTCGGTAACGGCAGCTTGTTGCGGTTTCCGATTCAAACTGCTGTTAAAACAGGGACTTCCAGTGATTATCGGGATGCCTGGGCCCTCGCTTTCAATCACCGTTTCACGGTGGGTGTCTGGATTGGTAATCTGGATCATCATGCCACTGACGGTATCACCGGGGCCAGCGGACCGGCCCTGGTATTACGTTCCGTTCTGGCGGAACTCAATCGTCATCAGAATTCACGCCCGCTGTATCTCAGTCCGCGGCTGGTAAAAACCGAGATTTGCAGGCAAACCGGTTTAAAGGCCGACGGGCATTGCGCCAGTCTCAGTGAATGGTTCGTGTCTGGAACCGAACCTAAAACAATCGCAGCGCCGACCCAGGATCTGAAGCCGGTTTATTTGCGGCTACCCACCCAGGGGATGCAGCTGGCCATGGATCCTCGTATCCCGGATAATCAGGAGGCATTTGTTTTCAGGCTGGCCAACCTGCCACAGCGTACTCCGGTTGACTGGTATGTCGATGGCCGGCTGGTGGCCGCCGCCGCAAGCGGTGAATATATATGGCAGTTGCAGCGAGGCATTCATTCGGTCAGGGCTCGCATTTGGTTGGATGGCGCCGGAGAATTTCAGGATACGCCGGACGTCAGCTTTACGGTTAAATAAGCATCTATCTGATGGTATCGCGGGGGGAAGCAGGCATTGACAGCATGTCGCCGGCAGAAACGGGGCCGCTTCGGGAAGAAGAGGAAAGGGCCAGCGCGCGTCTGGTGGGTGTTGAAACTGTCGAGTTTCTGGACAAAGGCATCGCCTCTTTAAAAGCCCATAAAGCCTATATCGAAAATCTTTCGGGTGATTTTGATCCTGAGGTATTCCTGCGCAATAATGCCTCAGCAATTGGGGATCGTTTCGGATGCCGATATGCGGTGGGGTTTGAGGTGATGAAAATTTAAATTTTTTATTGACAGTTCAATCTCTTACCTTTAATCTGAGCATTCTATGTGAAAGGAGGTCCCACCATGCCCAAAACCGGTACCCTCACGAAAGCTCAAATTATCGAAGACATCGCTGAAGCAAATGGCTTCACCCGAATTAAATCCGTCGAAACCACCGAGATCATGCTGGAGCTGATCAAATCC
>JASFFJ010000883.1:0-3129 GCA_050124355.1 Desulfobacterales bacterium
GTTGCACGCCATTTTGGTGATGATATTAACCGTCACCGTGCTGGTCCGCGACAACTTTGCTAACTTTATGCGTGGATTTGCCATCCGCAGCGATCAGGATCCCGAAGATAGTGAATTCACCCGGTTGAGAACCATCGTTTCAGCCCCTGTGGGGGCGCTTCTTTATGCCTATGCGTTTTATGTCCCTGAAGGGCCGGAAATCCGTATTTACTCATCGATTTCCTGGTTTGGCAATCTACCGTTGCGAGGTCTGTTCTTCATTGAAATAATTTTTCTGGTCATCAATCTGGGCTCCATTGCCCTGTATTGTCGAAAATACGGCAGCTTATGCTTAGACGAACTTTGCCTGGGCAATGAACAACTACGGCGCCGCATTTTGGCCTTTTTCCCCAACGCGCTGACTGTCATGAATGCTATGATGGGGCTGCTGGCAGTCTTTTTTGCATACCAGGGACGGATACGGGAGGCTTATTTGTTCTTAATCGGCGCTGCTATGTTCGACAAGCTCGATGGCGCCCTTGCACGCAAACTGGGCTTAACAGAACCACTGCCCGCAGAAATTGAGCAGACGCATAATATCAGTCTGGGGGGAATTTTAGATGACATAGCTGATCTAGTCAGCTTCTGCATTGCACCCGCCTGGATTTTCTATATCGTCCTTTCAGCATTTTCAGATCCGACGGTTCAGAAAATACCCATCGCGTTTATCGCCTGGGGATACGCCTCCCTCGGACTCATTCGGCTAATCTATTTCACTTTGGACAAGAATCCTATACCAGGATTTTTCAAAGGCATGCCAACACCCGCAGCTGCCATGCTGGCCGTAGCGCCCCTGATCATTTTCACACAGAACGTCAACGTAGTCTCCCCATGGACTCAGTTCTGGGGTATTTTCTGTTGTGGAACGATGATATTTACGGCAATCTTAATGAATCTTTATCCCATTCATTATCTACACCTCGGACGATTCATGAGTCGACATCCTTGGTTTGCTCGCCTGACCTTGTTGTTGTTCATCTCTGTGTTCACGCCTTATTTCGGCCATGTTTCAGTTCTTTATATGTTTCTGTACACACTCTCGCCGCTGATTACCTGGCGCATCGATCCCGAGGTTGCTGCCAGGGAAAATCGCACAAAAACCGCCAGCGTGGGCTAACTAAGGTCCTTAGCCCATTTCTTTTGACATCATGTTGTGAGAAATTGAAAGTTTCAGCAAATCACAAATACCATTGATTGAAGATTGTCGATTGAAGATTGAATATTTAAGGTCCGCCTCCGGCGGGATCAACTATGAAAAAATAGCAATAAATTCTGGCGCAGCTTCCGGCCCGCATGACCTGCAGCCCGGTGGGAGGACCAGGTTTTCGATGTTAGAATAAAAATCGTGGAGCGAAGCGACATCCACAAATCTTCAATCTTCAATCTTCATTTCACTGCCTATCGCCAGACCCGCCAAAGCACCACTATCAAAATGGGAAAATTGAGGAAACACCCAGGTCTTTCGCCGATACGGGTTCCGGTTCCGCCCAACCGCCGCCCAGTGCCCGGTGGAGCGCAACCCGGTTTCTCATTATCGCCAGATCAACCAGGGCCAGATTATCTTCAGCCTGAAAGCGAGTAATTTGTGCATTGAGCACGTCCAGGTAAATAACTAGACCACGAATATAGCGATCCTGGGCCACCTGCTGGGTCGCACGGGCCTCCTCGAGAAATTTTAGTTCCCGCTCCCGACGCTCGAGTTGCAGTTTGCGGGTCAGCAGCGCGCTTTCGACTTCACCAAAGGCATCCAGGACGGCTTGGACATATTCGGCAACCCCCTGCTGATATCTGGCTTCCGCCGCTCGCTGCCCTGCTTTGAGTCTGCCGGCGTCAAAAACAGGTTGTAAAAGGCCGGCCGTCAAGTTCCAGGCCACATTTTCCCGATGCAGGAGCTCATTTAATTCATTGCTGGACCAGCCATAACCGCCGGTCAGGGTAATGGTGGGAAGACGATTGGCTTTGGCCACACCGACCCGCTCGTTTAAGGCCTTTAGCCGCTCCTCGGCAGCTCTGATATCGGGTCGCCGCATCAGTAGATCGGAGGGAAGCCCCGGGGGCACCGGTGCCAGTCGTTTGAAATAATCTTCTGGTTGTCGCCGGGCGGGCCGGGTTATTGGATAGCGTCCTCTCAGCACCGACAGTTGCTGCTGAATGATACCCATCTCCTGCTCAAATTGAGGAACCAAGGTCTCTGCTTGAGCCAAAACGCGTCTGGCCTGCCGTACATCCAGGACTGAGGTCAAGCCGCGCTGGTAGCGTGTTTCAACAAACTGTAAACTGAGACGAAAGGCTTCAATACTCTGGGCTGCAATCTGCAGTCGTCTTTCCAATGCCTCCATTTCCAAATAAAGGATAATTGCTTCGGCGACGATGGTTTGGGCCAGGGTTCGACGAACCTCTTCCTCTTGCAGAATATCCTCCCAGGCAGCTCGGGAAGCCTTGGCCAGCCGACTCCAGAGGTCCAGCTCAAATGACGCCGGTGCTGACAGGTCATACCTATCGACGATAGTGGCCTCTCCGATCCCGCCGCCTGAGATCTGTCGCCGATCCTTACTACCGGAAATGCTTACGCTGGGAAATCGATCGGATCGAACCTGGACATAAAAAGCGCGGGCTTCCAGAACCCGCGCAGCTGCCTGCTTGATGTCCCAGTTGTGCTTAAGAATCTCGGCGACCAGCAGGTTGAGCTCCGAATCCCCGAAGGCCTCCCACCAGCGATCCTCGCCAACCGCTAACTCGGCTCCGGTGGACGCATTTTCATAGGATTCCGGCGTCTGAATTCCCAAATCTGGTGGTATGTAATCGGGACCCAGATTGATGCACCCGGATAGAACAATCAATATAACCATTGTCGAAAAACCATAAAAAATCCTATGCTTCACTTGCGGCCTCCTCTCTGCCGGTACCGATGCCACTATGGGTTAGTATCCCCGATGAGGATTCAAATCTTCGTATTAAACGCTTGTTTAGATGTCAAACTAAATTTTTCATGGACAAATACAACAATCGGAATTAGTTTTATATTTCAAGTGAAAATTAAAGTTTCTTTTTCGGTAATTTTTGATTATCACTGGGAAGTAACTCATTGCC
>JASFFJ010000884.1:0-3121 GCA_050124355.1 Desulfobacterales bacterium
CTGAAGTGCCGCCGAGATATCTGAAATCCGGTCTCTGATTTCCGGATAGGTTGATTTAAGCGGGTGGTCTATCAGCAGATCACAGTATATCTTGGCCGTAGAGAGATCCTGAGCTACACTGTCATGCAGCTCCCGGGATATAATTCGGCGCTCGTTTTCCTGGGTTTTCATCAACTGGTGGGTCAAAGAGTGGATATGCTCCTCAGCCTGCTTTTGATCCGTAATATTGATTGCGGCTGCAATGACACCCTTTTCGGGGTCTGTAGGATCCAAAGGGCTTGACTGCAGGTAACAGCGGATTATGCTGCCGTCCTGTTTAACCCAGTGCGTTTCCGTTTCTCCGGTGCCGGTCTCTTTCATGCCGTGATATAATTCGCGATTGGCCCGGGCAAATATGTCGTCATCCGGATACAGCACCCTGACATTTTTTCCAAGCAGAGAACCCGGGGGGTAACCGATCATGTGATACATGGCGTTGTTAGCCCAACCGAGAACCCGGTTGCGCACCAGACCGATGCCGGCCGGCGACGCGGCCAGAATGGCTTTTAATGTTTTTTCGCTTTGCCGGCTGGCTTCTTCGGCTCTTTTTCGTTTGTCGATATCGTGAACAACGGTGACCCTGACCTTGCGGCCCTTATACTCCATCATTTTACCGCGTATCTCGGCATGAAAGGTCGATCCGTTTTTTCTGCAGGCGACCACTTCATAAGGCGCTTCATACCCGGAGAGCATATTATGCTTGACGAGTTCTTTCGATTCGGCTGCAATCACGTCCGTTCCGAAGATCCCGATAAGCTCGTCATAGGCATAGCCGAACATTTCGGTTGCGCGTTGATTGGTTTCGATACATATCCCATTTTCGGAAATAAAAATGGCCTCAAATGTTGCGTCGCTCAACGCACGATACCGCTCCTCGCTCTTCCACAGTGCATCTTCCGCCTTCAATCGTTCTTTGATTTCATTTTTCAAGGCGTTCAAGGCGGTGCTTTCGGCGCTCTCGGTATGGCTGGAATTGGCGTTCTCCAGGAGTTCGATTATCCCGGCCACACGACCATTCCCCTCGTTAAAGGTCGAAATAGAGGCCCTAAATGGTACCGATTGACCGTCGGCTGTCTTTAGATTGCCTTCATATTGAAAATGGTTGTCTTTGGCGCTGCCGGTGTCGTCAACCGAGCAGTCGGCCTGACACATCTGTTCAGCATCACTGAACAATTTGTGGCAAGCCATTCCCCGGGCCTTCTCTGAAGTGAGTCCGGTCAGCCGTTCAGCTGCCGGATTCATATAGAGGATACGATTCCCGGGACCGCACACATAAACCGCACGCTTCATATGGTCGACAATTGATTTATAGATATCGTTTCGTACCATGAAATGCCTGCTGAGAGCAGAATCCGGGGCCAATCCTTTGCCAGTCTAAATTTTTGTCCATAGACGAATCTTAACGAGCGCGGGGAGCACTTTACCGGAAATGATTTGATGTGATGAACCGTGTCCTGAAATTCGGATCTCTTGGATATACTCGTTTATGAGCCAACTTATTACAACAGTAGCAGATGGTTTATCAATCGCTTTTTATCCATTATGGAATTTTTATCAGGTCCAAGCTTGACAGCTAATTACCATAGGGTTAAATGAACTAACTTGCCAAGGTGATACATTTCAGAATTGAAATCCTTCTATCGGTCCGCAGGGCTAAACAGGATTTCGAAACTTGATGAAATAGAGGGTATCAATGACCACGATTTCTCTAAAAGACAAATTGTCCCATCTATCCTACAATCAGGCCTGTAAACTTCTTGGTCCGCAAGGTAAACAACTGATTTTGGAAGGCGGCAAATATGATATCGACCCGATGGAGCAGGTTACGCTTACCAGTCGGCGATTCCGTCTCGATCTAAACGACGCCAAAATTGATATTTCCCTGGACCCTCGAAAAAACCAGCGTTTCAACATTCAATGCAACGTATGTGCGGTTGCCTGCGAGCACCAGGGCGCAGCGCTTTCGCTGATATTGGAAGAAAAACTCTCTCTGGGGCTTTCAGCGCCACCGCCTGAAAGAATTCCCATGGAAAGCTTGAGCGACGATGACCTGGTTAAAGAGGCCCTGGCCGATCGGACCCAAAGAGCGCGGTCCGAAAAAATGCGGCTGCGGTCCCTCCATCCGCAAACCCTTTGGACGGACTATATCCTTACCAGCCTTGCTTCCGGTAAAAGCTATCGCATCGCTTTACGGGGATGGGAATTGGGCGAATCCTACTGCTCGTGTCCGGATTTCCGCAAAAACACCCTGGGTACCTGCAAACATATCATTTATGCCCTGGACAGGGTGAAAAAGAAGTTTAATCAATCGGTCAAAAATATGCCGGCCGTAATTGAAGACCTATGCGTCTATCTGCGCTACGGCCGGCAGTTGCAGCTCAGAATGCTGATTCCTGATAACCTCTCTCCGGAAGTATCAAATCTATTAAGACCCTTTAAAAACAAGGTCATCACTAATTTAAAAAAATTGATTCGCAGTATCCGTCAAATTGAAAACCTGGACGTCCCGGTGATTATTTACCCGGATGCTGAAGAATACATCAATCAGCGGCTTTTTCAGAACAGCATGGCCAAAACGGTTGCAAAGATACGCCAGAACCCGAAGGCCCATCCCCTGCGACGGACGCTGCTGAGAACCGAATTGCTACCGTATCAACTGGATGGAGTGGCATTTGCAGCCGGAGCCGGCCGGGCGATATTGGCCGATGATATGGGGTTGGGCAAAACGATACAGGGCATCGGCGCGGCCGAATTACTGTCCCGGCACGTGTCTATCGCCAAGGTCCTCGTTATTTGCCCGGCATCACTTAAATCCCAATGGCGTCTTGAGATCAAGCGGTTCAGCCGTCGCGATTGCCAGTTGATACTGGGAAGTGCCAAAGAACGGCCGGCTCAATATGACAACGACTGCTTTTTTACGATATGCAACTACGAACAGGTCCTGCGAGATTTCCTGTCGATTGAACGTATTCAATGGGACCTGATTATCCTGGATGAAGGTCAGCGAATTAAAAATTGGGAAGCCAAAACCAGCCGGGTGATCAATGCTATGAAATCTCCGTTTGCATTGGTGCTTTCGGGC
>JASFFJ010000885.1:0-3118 GCA_050124355.1 Desulfobacterales bacterium
ACCTTGGCCAGCATGTTCTCTTGCAGACTGGCGTCAGACTCATTCATCTTTATCTCCTAACTCAATTCATAAGCCACCCCAACCTTGCGGGATGATGATTTAAAAGGATTCTACCGTTACCTTGAGGGCATGCTTTATGGAGCAATTCTGATCGTTATCGGTGGCTTATGTATTGAGATAAAAAAATTCTTTTTAAAAAATCAGCGGCCACCAGCAGAGATGGCCCCGGCCCCTTCCAAGGGTCATCCTCACAGCCCCCAACTCTTTTTAGCCGCTGATCTGGCTTTCATGTTATGAGTTAAATAGGCATTTTTCGTAAAAACTCATTTTAATCCCACCCGATATGGGTTCTTCCAAAATTAGTGGTCCCATCCGAGGGTATATCCTTACAGCCAGAAAGATAAAGATAAGATTTAGGCCTGTCAACCAGGTTGAGCGAGGAGCAGGTCTTGATACCGGTAGCAACCATGACTGCCTGACCCCATTGGCGACAAGGGCTTGAATCGCTATAACAAAACAAATTCAGTTATCGATATGTCGAATATCCGGCATAGAGCCGTTTCAGCCATTCGTGCTGCCGGATTATGTTGTACCCTGGCAGTCGTTGTCACCAGGGGGGTTAACGAAGGCGAAATCGGCAATGTGGTGCGGTACGGGGTTGAAAATATCGATGTGGTGCGAGCGATCAACTTTCAGTCGGCAGCCCGTTTCACTGGCAGATTCGGAATTCGAAAGAACTATTCAGGATACAGCATGCCGGAGCTCCTCGATCTTATTGAAGCAGAAACTGGAATCGCTGCGGAATCCTTTCGCTCCGAACAAATTGGACATCCGGATTGCAACGCCATGTCGCCGGTCTTTATAGTGAACGGAAAACTTGAACCACTGTTTAAATATATCAGCAAAGAAGATTCTCTTGCATTTTTTGGCAACGAACCTCGCAATAAGATTATGGCCACGTTTGCAGGAAAAAAAGAATTTTTCTTTCGACATCTGTTCAATCCAAATGCCTGGAAATTGATCGCCAAGGCCGCACCGATCTTTGGTTCTAATCCCTACAATATGCTGCGTACCGATCATCTGTTGCTTTTTGCAAAATCTTTTATGGAGACAGATACCCTCGATCCACAAAGAATCGATCAATGCTGCTACGCCATCGCCGCAGAAGAAGGAATTTTTTCCTTTTGTGCCTATAACAATCTGCACCGGTTCAGCAATGGATCCATTTCCAAATAATTACAACCCGTTCAACCCGGTAACATATTAAAGGTGAAAGCCATGATAGATCAAATTAATAGAATTCACTATTCCGGTTTAATATTGTTGATGCTGGGATTTTTAGTGCACGGATGTATGACGATACCGCCGGTAATCAAAGGCAAACAGCCGGTGGCGCCGCCCATTTTTTCCAATGAGCGCTTCGACCGGGTGCTTCAGCAGTTTGTGGATGAACGCGGATTCGTCAACTACAGTGCCCTACAGCAGGATATAAAGGATCTGGAAGAATACTACTACCTAATTGCTACCTACAGTCCGGACAGTCACCCCGATCTTTTCCCCAGTGAGAAACACAAACTCGCCTATTGGATCAACGCCTACAATGCGGCAGCGATGAAGACGGTGATGAACTATTATCCCATCAGCAGCGTTCTCGATGTCAAACAACCCGATATCTTCTTCTTTTTAACAGACAAAAGCGGCTTTTTTTTCTTCCAGCGACTAACTTTTGGCGGCAAGTCAACCAGCCTGTATTACTTGGAAAACAAGGTTATTCGCAAGCGGTATGGTGACCCGCGGATACATTTTGCAGTAAATTGCGCCTCCATTGGCTGCCCGCGTCTGCCGCGACAGTCATTTTCCGGTGAGACACTCGACCAACAACTCGATATTGAAACACGTTTTTTTCTGACTGAAGCGCGCAACTACAAAATCGATCATGAAGAAAAGATCATTTACCTATCTTCGATTTTCGAGTGGTACGAAAAAGATTTCACGACCTGGCTTACCACCAAGTATCCCGACCGTGAGTCCAGTCTCTTAAGTTATATTGAGCTGTAACTGACGCCCGCAAGAGCAGAAGAGCTACAAGCAATCGCAAATAGCTACACGTTACGTTTTATGCCGTATGACTGGCATCTGAATGACCAAAATCGCTGATATTAATTCGGCTGCTAAATTCGTCATTCTGGCAAGGGCGACTTCAGGTGAATCCAATTGTTTGCCTTGCTTGGCCAGTTTGTCATGAATGATGACGGAGGTACAGGCCCAGCGCACGGGTATGTCAAGGTAGGCGCTTTTGACCTTTTTGTCGATGTTTTCAAAAGATACCTGGGCGCTGTCTTCACTGGACCCAAAGGCCACGGGTAAAATTCCGACTTTTTTTTCTGCTTTGTGGCCATGACCACCAGCGGCTCAGACATTTGTGCACAAACAGATAGAAGCGACAACAGCCATCACAAAAAGCATATATTTGTTTTTCATCTAAGCAATCTCCTTTCAGGTCAGGTTAAATTTATGAATTGAATCAGAAATTTTGATCCGTTTCGGTCAATAGAAAAATGTCATCGGTTAAAGTTTACCTGTTCTTATCGTTCCAGAGTCACCTCCTTTCTGAGTGAGTCAAAGCCGTACGTAATAATTTTTCTTCTTTTTGACTGATTTTTCATTGCACCTCCTTTCAGGATAAATTAGAGAATCCCAAATAAAAAAGCCCTTCAAGCATTGCTTGAAGGGCTGCACCCAGTTTTCTTAACCCTTGGTATCTGTCAGCCAGCTCCGTGCTCACGCGGAAATTCAGCTAGTGTATGGCAAAGGCAGGCCTTCCTGCCTCCCCCGCCCGTTCAGCAACCTTCCCATCTCGTTACAACGAGATAGTGGCACACAGGGCTGAACGGGTTCCCTTTTCAGTTTAGAAAAAGGCGGGGCTACAGCGGCGGGACCACTCCCGATTTTGACGGGATTCCCTATTAAGCCTAAATGGCACCTTAAAAGTTTCTTTAAAACTTACTTCCAATTATTATCAAGAAAAAAATTTGATTCTAAAAAACGCTGTTGATAAATTCATGTTGATTCAATATTGTCTAGTTGCGTTTTGAATCCAAATTTGGAAAGCAATATG
>JASFFJ010000886.1:0-3117 GCA_050124355.1 Desulfobacterales bacterium
CAGGCTAGGGATCCCAGCCACCTCCAGCACGCAATCCACACCAAAACCTCCCGTCAAGTCGCGGACAGCCTGAATGGTGTCATCATCGGACATCCCCTTGACGTTTAAGGTATCGGTCGCACCAAAAGCCTTAATAAATTCCAGACGATGATCCAAAATATCGCTCACGATGATGCGGCGACATCCATAGTGATTGGCCAGGGCAGCGGCATAGAACCCAAGTGCGCCGGCTCCCTGAATCAGCACATTCTCAAACGGTTCGACCGCCGCAGCTTCCCAACCGGCCACCACCGTTGCCAAGGCACAATTGGCAGGTGCGACTTCTTCGTCGGTTAAGTTATCCGGCACCTTTATGACGCAGGTTCCCGGCGTAATGTAACAATATTCGGCAAAACCGCCGATGAAATGGGGGGCGGCTTCACAACTGTCATGGCCGTATTTTTTAAGATGGCGGCACTTCATCATCAGACCTTTTTCGCGGCAGTAGTAACACTTGCCGCAGTTATCCATAATGGTCCAGGTAATCCGATCGCCGATTTTCAACGAACGATCTCCGGAATCATGGGTGACGCCTTCTCCCAACGCTATGATTCGACCGACGATTTCATGACCCAAGATGATGGGCGATGGGGCTGATCTGCGACCGGTCCATGAGTGTACATCCGACCCGCAAATCGTACAGCAGGTTATTTTTACCAGAATACAACCCCTTTCGACGGATGGAAGGGGATATTGTCTGATTTCCAAATCCTGGCCGGCTGCCGTCATCACGGCCGCTTTTGCTGTTTTAGCCATTGTTAAATCCTCAGCTTCACATCGATATCATGGCGCCTGACGTCATTAGGAAAAAATATCCGTCAGTAGTTCTTAATTTATTTAATTAAACTCAGCGTCTATCAACTCAGGCAAATCCTTCACACTCTCGATCACATGGGTATGCCAGTACTTGCCCCAGGCAGTCACCGGGCGAGGTCCGCTAAGCACCCCCACCACTCCGCGGCAGCCGGCATTGCGGCCTTCGAGCATGTCGGCCGGCGTATCGCCGATTTTAATCACCTCATGGACACTCTGAACATCCAGTTTTTCCATGGCATAAAAAATCATAAATGGGGCCGGCCGGCCCCGCTCGCCGGAGACACATTGGACGTGCACCGAACAGTCCACCAGACCGTCCCGCACCCATCCCAGACCATCCATAATGGCTTCAGTAATTTGACCGTGAAACCCGGTATCGGTCGCCACCTTTATCCCATGTTCGTGGCACCACCGAAAGGTATCCGCCGCTCCGGGCACTTCTTTGACCTGGGTACGGTAATGGGCGATCATGATCTCTTCATAGCGATCGAAAACCTTTTTGGCCAGGTCATAGGTTTTGGGGTCCTGGATTTTTTCAAAATCCTTGAAGTCGATGTCCTGGCCCTGTGAGCGGGCGATCAAATACTGGTAAAGATGGATTTTGTTGGTTCCCATGTGAAGCAGAATTTCATCCGGGGTGGTATCAAGATTATATTCCTCTGCGGCTTTATACAAGCAATCCCGCACCCCTGTATCATCATAGACGGTGGTTCCGGACAAATCAAACATGACCATACTGATTCTTCCCATTTTATAACTCCTTTCGATTTTGAGCGTTTGGCATATTAGCCTTCCGATATCGGTAATTTCAGAACTACTGACGTGTCGTAAAATCATATGTAACACAAATATCAGCAAACGCGCCAAGAATATTGGAATTCGGGAGAATCGTTCTGAAATTAATTTCTTATCTTTCTAACGATTTGCAAGGAAATATCTACCGGTGTTGATACTAGCTTTTTTATAGATTCTGTTGCATCTTGAATTTACGCTTAATTTTTCTATAAATTTTGTAGATTCCTTTGATATCAGAGCCTCCCGAGAAGTTTATCCGTCTGAGGTCATGTGCCCTGAATTTATTGAAGCCTTTGAACCGTGAACGTTGAACCTTCCAACTTCATGCTCATCTGGTTTTACCGGCAACCCTGTTTCGCGCCCAGGCCGATGTCACCTCAGATATGAGCACCAGGAATATGATCGACAGCAGGATTGCCGCAACCCGGGTGCTTTCCACCTGCTGCACGGTTCTTCGCAGATACCAACCCATGCCCCCGGCACCGAAAAATCCGACCACCGTAGCAGCTCGAAAGGCCGCATCCCAGGTATAGATGGCAATTCCCGTCCAGGCCACCCGGACCTGGGGCAAAACGGCATAAACAAATACCTTTAAAGGATTGGCACCGGTCGCCTGAATGGCTTCCACCTGGCCGCGGTTGATGGCCTCGACCTCTTCGGAAAAGAGCTTTCCGGTAAATCCCAGGCTGAAGAGTGAAAGCGCCAGCACACCCGGCAGCATGCCGAACCCCAGGATGGTGACAAACAGGATGGTCCAAATCATTTCGTGAACCGAACGGCACAACATCAGAATAAATCTGGCAATCGGATACAAAAATTGCCGGTTGGGCGACATGTTGAAAGAAGCGAACCATGACAGCGGGATGGACAGCAGGATGCCGAATAGCGCTCCCAGATAGGCCATTTTCACCGTTTCAACCACATAGCCCAGGTATTCGCTCTCCAGAATGTAGGGTATATCCGGCGGGTAATATCTTTGTGAAAAAAGCCCCCACAACCGTCCGAACATGTCGGAAAAACGCGATAGATGTACATTCAGGTATTCTATCGATATGGCGACAAAAACCAGAATGACCAGCAGTATTGTGTATTTAATCAGCGACTGCGGAAACTTGAATCGACGCCACGTTCGCGGCGTGGCAGCAGTTATTTTTGCAGTATCGGTTGTCATTTATTACCCTCGCTATGCCAGCAGCTCGCCATTGGAGTCAAGCTAGGAGCCTCGACCCAATTGCAATGTTGGGGGTGGATCAATCTTCAACAATTTTGTTGGGTTTCGCATATGGCAAAAAGTGGTTGGATGGTAGGATGGTAGGTTGGGTAGAGGAACGAAACCCAACAATAAAAATCAGTATGTTCAACCCAACCTACGAATGATTGGAATGTTGAATGAATGGCAAAATTCCTCTTGATGAAAAATAATAATACGATAATATCCTAAGAAAAAATCACCATTCCATCATTCCA
>JASFFJ010000887.1:0-3096 GCA_050124355.1 Desulfobacterales bacterium
TCCACATCCTGGACGGGATCCCACTTTATAAGCGTCATGCTCAAATCTCCTAGTCGAGTATTTTAATTTTTTCATCTTAAGGCATACCGATACCCTTGTCAAGACGGGTGACGGGTTGCGAGTTTCAGGTTACGAGTTGCGGGTTGCGGGTTGCGGGTTACGGGTTGCGGGTTACGGGTTGCGGGTTACGGGTTGTCGGTTGTGGGTTTTGGGTCTTTCAATATGAGATTGAAAATTTGATTGACTTTTCAAACACAAATTGTGATATCTGTCTTACTAACAAAAACTGGATCTTCCCAGTAAAATCGAGTGGTAAATGATAATATCTTCTTCCACAAAGTGAACGCAAGGTTTAAAAGCCTCATAAGTATTGTTGATCATTCACATGTATTCCATTTTCCTATATTGCCATTCCATTTCGATAATATGTAACTTCCCAAAAAGGTGGATCTATTGAAGGCTCATCGATTGAAACCGGTTCTCTTCATTTTGTGTTTTATGTTGTCTATTTTTTTACTGATGCCGAAATTCCAGGTGCTGGCCCAGCAAAGCCCGTCGGCTCAGCCCGATCAGACGGCGGAGCCTACATCTCCAGCGGAGGTAGATAGTCATCTGGCCGGTATGAGCGATGAACAGGTTAGGCAAGCATATGCTCAAAAATTGAAACAGGATGCGGAAAAGCGGTCGGCGTCGGAGAAAGGGCGTCCACCAAACAATATCGTTGACAGTTTTTATGGGGCGGCCAAGGCAGCCGCAACTGTTTTAAAACGTGTTGGCAGCATTTTTAGCGGAGAGGATAGAACTGCCGTCCAGGGGACCGATGTGATCGCTAAGCTATCGGCCGGAAAAGGCACCCCTTATCTATTTGGAACCATCGTAGGTTTGGCAATGATCATCGCCCTGGGGCTGGTGTTGCGCTGGTTGTTCTTACGAACCACCGCCGACATCCGACAAAACTTAATCAATGCCGTGCGACTGGGAAAATTACATTTTTTCGGAAGGATCCTTTCACGCATACTGCTGGATGCCATGGGCATCGGTGTTTATATCCTGACAACATTTATTCTCTTTGTAATGATCTACCAGGAGGGAAAGCCGAGTTACGATATTGTTTCCATCTACCTGATTATCAGCTACTATATCATGGTCTTCATCTTTGGCGCCAGGGTAATATTTTCTCCCAAAGCCGCTTCACTGCGCTTGGTCCCCATGGCGGACCAGGATGCATCTTTTATGTATAATTGGATCCTTCGAATTGTATTGATTGCGGGGCTGATCGCCGGAGTCACCAATATTCTTCAAAATTTCAGCGTCAGTGGACAGTTATACCTGATGTCGCTCGGCTCGGAGGGGGCCGTCGTTATATTGGCACTGGTGATCATGATCTGGCAAAGCCGCAAACGAGTGAGCCAGGCAATTTTGGGGGAAAATACCGAGCAAGAGCTCAGCAAAGGTTCACTGCGGGCTGGATTTGCCAGGAACTGGCATTATGTTGCCATCCTCTATATTTTGATAGCAGGCGGCATCTGGGTTGCCAAAGCACTCAACGAGGAAAACGTAACGGTCGTGAATCTGATCCTCAGCATCTTTCTGATTCCCATTGTTATCGGAGTGGATCAGTGGGTTCAGCGCTTATTGAAAATCGCCTCGGGCGAATCCCGTGAAACCATTGATCTGAGCGGTGATGCGCCACCGGAATCCGAGGAGGAGCCGGAGCCGGAGCATGCCGGCAAAATGGATATCGCGAATTACATCCCCCTGATTCGACGTTTTTTCCGCATCTTTTTGGTTATATTTCTTTTCTTTGCCGCAATGCGATTATGGGGTATCGATCTGTCGGTCGGCCGGGTATTTACCCGCAATGCCCTCAGTATCCTGGCGATATTGCTGCTCAGCTTTATCGGCTGGCAGCTGATCAAAGCCAGAATCGATCAAAAGCTCCAAGAGGAAATGCCCGAAGATGACGGGGATGCAGAGGAAGGTGGTGCCGGTGGCTCCCGCCTGGGAACCCTGCTGGTGTTGCTGCGTAAGTTTGTGCTGACTGTTATGGTTGTCATCGTGGCCTTGATCATCCTGGCGTCTATGGGTATCAATATCGGCCCATTGATTGCCGGCGCCGGCGTGGTCGGTTTGGCCATCGGCTTTGGTGCCCAGACCCTGGTCAAAGATATCATCGCGGGGGTATTTTTTCTGATCGACGATGCTTTTCGGGTGGGTGACTATATAGAAACGGGCGGAACGAAAGGTTCGGTGGAACATATTTCCTTGCGATCGTTAAGGCTGCGTAACGCCCGGGGGCCAGTTCACACCATACCTTTCGGCAGCATGGGCACGGTGACGAATATGAGCCGTGACTATATCATTACCAAGCTTGATTTTCGTGTTCGCTATGATACGGATGTGGATAAGGTCCGTAAAATTATTAAAAAGATTAACCTGGCTATCTCACAAGACCCGGAAATGGGGCCTGATTTGCTGGACAAAATTAAGTCCCAGGGGGTTAAACAATTGGACGATTCCGCCATGATCATGCGCGTGAAGTATAAGACGGTTCCCGGAGGGCAATTTGTTATCCGACGGGAGGTGTACCGGATGATACAGGAGTCTTTTAGGGAAAACGGCATAGAATTTGCCCATCGCGACGTCACGGTTTACCTGCCGCCGGGCGAAGACACCGGTGATCATGATAAGAAATCTATCCAAGCTGGTGCTGCCGCGGCTGCTGCTGCCGCCGCGCAGGCAGAAGCAGCCAAGGAAACGCCGAAATAATTAAAACCCAAATCTGGATTCACCAGCAGAGCAGAGCAAGGCTCAGGGCCACAGCTCTGCTGGTAGTCGCTGATGCTGATTCAGGACATCCGGGCCGTCGCGTACCTCCTTCCGCCTTTCGACGTCTCTTTACAAACCAGTGTTTTGGTGTTATTTTCCTCCAACTTGTTATGGCGGAGAAGAGAACCTCGCTAACTTGCTTCGCTCGCAATAAAATTGTAGAAATTCCGATACATACAACTATATACCTTAGGAGCCGAAAATGGAGTACATCAAAATACGATTTTTAGATGATTTCGGTCAGCTTGGTTCCAAATTCGAAAAAAC
>JASFFJ010000888.1:0-3093 GCA_050124355.1 Desulfobacterales bacterium
TTTTTCTCCTCAATTGATCAATTGGGGGTTCATTTAAATCTCACCGGAAATTCTTAACTTACTAACAATATACCATTATAATTGGACCACTGCAGGTGACCGGATGTTTATCTTTGGAGCCCCGAGACGTCCTTCGGGTGATACCTGCGACTTGAGATGTATCGACATAATCACCGTCAACCATAACAGAGGTAACAATGATGCTAAGACGCACAAAAATTATTGCTACATTGGGGCCTGCCACCGATGACCGGCCGGCAATAGAACGCCTGATTCGAACCGGGATTGATCTGGTGCGGATCAATTTTTCCCATGGCTCTCTTGCTGATCAAAAAAGACGGGTAAATACCGTCAGAGAATGTGCCGCCGAACTCGGTCGAGAAGTCGGCATCCTTGGGGACCTCCAGGGTCCCAAGATCAGAATTGCGCGATTTCAGACTGGAGGCATTAACCTGAAGGAGGGCCAATCATTTATTCTGGATTCTGGATTGGCGGGATGCGATGGGTCACAAGAAAGAGTTGGCATTGACTACAAACAGCTACCTGCAGATGTCAAAAAAGGCGATTGCCTGCTGCTAGATGACGGTCGTATCGAATTGCAGGTCGATCGGGTGGACAACATAAAGATCGATTGCACGGTAAAAATCGGCGGGGACCTATCGGATAATAAGGGCATCAATCTTAAAGGAGGCGGTCTTTCGGCAAATGCCCTGACCGCAAAGGACTGTCAAGATTTGGAAGCCGCAGTGTGTATGATGGTTGATTATGTAGCCGTCTCCTTTGTTCGCAATGCTGCGGATGTTCACGAAGCGCGACAGCTTCTGAAAAATTTTTCAGGGACAGCCGGGATTATCGCAAAAATCGAACGATCTGAGGCGGTTGAAGCGATTGATGAGATTATCCAGGCATCAGACGGCATTATGGTTGCGCGGGGTGATCTGGGCGTTGAGATCGGCGATGCCGAGGTACCGGCCATCCAAAAACAAATTATTGAAAGTGCTCGGGCATTGGACAAACCTGTGATCACAGCGACTCAAATGATGGAGTCCATGATCCATAGTCCGGTTCCCACCCGGGCTGAGGTGTCGGATGTGGCCAATGCTGTCATCGATGGCACGGATGCGGTCATGCTTTCCGGAGAGACGGCCGTGGGCAAGCATCCGGAAAAAGTAGCCATTGCTGTGGAACGGGTATGTCTGGCCGCCGAAAGACAGCCCAGCACGCGCATTTCCAGACACCGGGTGAATCGACGCTTCAAGCGCGTCGATGAAGCCATCTCCATGTCTGCCATGTACGCCGCCAATCATCTGGACATCAAAGCCATCGTGGCCCTGACAGAATCCGGTTCAACACCTTTGTGGATGTCACGAATCCGTACGGCCATTCCTATCTTTGGTTTAAGCCGACATTCCGAATCTCTTGGTAAAATGACCCTGTACCGAAATGTGTATCCATTGTTTTTCGATGTCACCCGCCATCAACGGGACGAAATCAAACGGGAAGCAGTGAGTGTTTTGGAAAAGCAAGGATTGCTGAATAAAGGCGATATGGCCATCATCACCAAGGGCGATCAGGACGGTGTATACGGCATGACCAATGCCATGAAAATTGTGGAGGTGGGTCAGGTGGTGTAAGGGCCTTTGGAAAATCTATTCCAAAATGTCTAAGAAATTTTTTCTGAAAAAGTGCTTCCATGGTATCACCGGGATTGTTCCTGCCAAATATGGCGTCTCACAGGTAGATACGCAAAGCGTCTTGGCCTTGGGATAATCTTCCATAAAAGATTTCAGACCTTTTAGGTTACCTGATTTAACATTCGGATAGGATTTTATTTCAACTGCCCACAACACGTCTTCGGCTTCTATGATTAAATCTACCTCGGCTCCGTGGGAGGAGCGCCAGTGATAGATTTTATAAGGTTTCTCGGCATAATGAATTAGGCGGCAAGTTTCCAGTATGATAAAATGTTCAAACAGCAATCCATATGTACTCGTTCCTTTAACAGAAGATGGGTAAATTCTTCCGTTAATGGCATTAATGACTCCGATATCAAACAAGTAATATTTGGGATGGATCATAAGTCGTTTGCGGGCACTTTTTAGATACGGTTCCAGTTTTAATGCAATGAGGGTGTCTTCCAGAATCTGATAGTATCCCTTGATGGTGTTGCTGCTCACACCGGTATCGCGAGCTATCGTTGAAAAGTTGACAATTTTGCCACTCTGGTCGGCGGCAATATCCAGAAACCGGCTGAAGGCACCGATGTTCCTTACAATGGCTTCATCAAGAATTTCTTCTTTAAGGTATGTTTGCACATACGTTCTGAGCATTCGGAACGTATCTTCGAGCGAGGCATCAATTATTGGCGGAAGTGTTCCCCTGGTGATTGCATAATCAAGATTGAAGGTTGCGCCAAGTTCAACATGTGTAAATGGGTAAAGATAATACTGCCAGGCCCTTCCTGCCAACATATTTACGGAAGCTTTTTTTAGCTTCCGAGCGCTCGAACCGGTAAGAACGAAAAGAATTTTTTTGTCAAATTTCTCAATGAGATAGTGTACTTCATTTAAAAGTTCAGGACATTTCTGAATTTCGTCGATGAAAACATAAAATTTCATTTTTTCTTTCAATAGAAATTCGCATTCTGCCCGAATTTGGCTGGGGTTGGCCTTGTACTTCAGTAAAATATCGTTTTTTAATAGGTTAATTTCAATGTGCTCTTCTACGGAGAGCAGATGCTGCACCAGCGTGCTCTTCCCGACCTGCCGTGGACCAAAAAGGAATACACTATTTTTTTTGAATGGAAGATTTATCAATCTTGAAAACATATTTCAATTATACCGTGCAAAATTGAAGTGTCAACTAAAATTTATAGGGCACAACGGTGGTGTGGAACTACTGGACGACATTTCCCTGGATCCGATATCTAAGCAGGTCGTAGATTTCTACTCCAGGTTTAAGACATCAAAGAAAGGATGAAATTTGCCGTATTGCCCGGGCATTTCTTCCATTATTTTTTGACGTCACCCGCCATCAACGGGATATAATCAAACGGGAAGCAGTGAGTGTTTTGGAAAAGAAAGGATTGCTCAA
>JASFFJ010000889.1:0-3093 GCA_050124355.1 Desulfobacterales bacterium
CAGAAGGAATGGTTTCAGTTTTTCATAGAAAAAGGCGTGAAACATGACCCCATTTTACCTGTCCCCTGGCATGGCCATTGAAAAAATGGTCAACTGGCTTAACATTTCATTTTCAGGGATATTTGAATTAATCTCTTTGTATCTAGAGTATTTTCTGTCCAAAGTAGAATATGTGCTGTTATTGCCGCACGCATTTATCCTTATTGCGCTGATCGCGATCATTTCCTGGCGGACATCCGGTATTGTCATGGGAATTTTCAGTGTTATTGGTTTAGGCTTTTGCTGGTTGATGAATTTGTGGGACGCGACCATCGCCACTCTGGCCTTAATTATTGTTGCCACATCGATATCCTTGATCATCAGTATTCCATTTGGTGTTCTTTCCGCGATGAATAAAGTCGTTGATTATATGACCCGGCCCATCATGGATTTGATGCAAACAATGCCGCCGTGGGTCTACCTTGTGCCGGCCGTGATATTGTTCAGCCTTGGAAAAACGCCGGCGGTTATGGCAACGGCTATTTTTTCAATTCCACCCGCCCTGAGATTGACCAATCTCGGCATCCGGCAGGTATCTGCGGAAACCGTAGAAGTCGGCAAGGCTTTTGGCGGCAGCCGGTTGCAAGTTCTTGCGAAAATTCAGATCCCCATGGCCCTGCCAACCATTATGATGGGTGTCAACCAATGTATCATGCTCTCTTTGAGCATGGCCGTTCTGGCGGGATTAATCGGTGCCGGAGGACTCGGCAGCGAAATCGTTCGTGCGCTCTCGCGTATGAATATCGGCCTGGGTGTACGCTCTGGTCTTTGCATTGTTGTACTGGCAATCATACTTGACAGAATTTTGCAGGGGATTGTTCATTTAACGTCCAAGCAAGGGACCAAGGTGGTTGCAGAGGCAACGATTTGATAGCATCGATAATTAATGCAATCGTTCTTTTTATATTTTAGAAATTTCGGCCAATTGGCCAATTACTTCTATTTTGGGTAGTTTTTGCGGTATATCAGACAACCGGGAGCAAAGGGCCAGCCATGGTGGTTCTATCCGCTTTTTTTGATTACTTTAAGAGAAATCCATGCTTAAGCGGATCGTCGGGATCTATAAATATTTGATTGAGGCCCATGATGTGGGCGCTCCCCGTCACTTCCGGGATCACGGCGCCATAATCTCCGACCCGGGTTTCTTCTACGGCTCTGGCCTTAAAAATACTTCCGGTAATGCTTTCATGAACAAATTCCTCGTTCAATGCCAGTTTCCCTTTGGCAAAAAGACAAGCCACCTTGGCCGATGTTCCGGTACCGCAGGGTGACCGGTCGATCCCCACATCTCCGAAAAGCACGGTGTTTTTGACGTGAGCCTCCGGCAGGGTAGGTTCGCAGAAAAATTCCACATGGGTGCACTCATTGATGAACGGTTTCTCGGGGTGAGCAATCTTAATCTGATCATTGACGGCGTCCCGGATGATCCGACCTTTTTCAATAAACTTATTGGCATTTTCAGGACATATTTCGGCACCGATGGCATCGGCAGGCAGGATGGCATAGACGTTTCCACCATAGGCCACATCCATTCTAATTTTTCCCATTCCCGGGACATCGATGTTTACATCATCGGCAAAAACGAATGATGGAACGTTTCTGAAGGTCACACTTTTGGCAGCGCCGTTGACGACTTCGACCCGTACTCGCGTCAAGCCGGCCGGGGTATCCAGCGCGATATTTGTTATCGGCTCTTCTACCGGCACCATCCCGGTCTCGACCAGGGCGGTACTTACCCCGATGGTGTCATGACCGCACATGGGCAAGTATCCACCGGTCTCGATAAAAATAACGCCGATATCGGCCTCCGGGTGAGTTGATTCTGTCAACACGACCCCCGACATAACGCTGTGCCCGCGGGGTTCGTACATCAGGGCGGTTCGAATCCAATCCATGTCTTCTTTTAAGTGCGTCATCTTATCGACAATGGTATCGCCGGGAATGCGGGGCAACCCACCGATGATGGTCCGGGTCGGTTCTCCACCGGTATGGGTGTCAATACATGAAAAATATCGATTAAATCTCATTGGTCAGCCTCCGATTGATACTGCTTTCAAAATTGCCCAATTGTGTAAAAATTAATTGGTAGTTATTGGTTCAGTTGGCTTGCAGCCGGGAGGCTGGAAAGCTTGGAAGCTCAAGTTTCACATTCTCTTAGCAACCCAGCATCCCGGCTTTCAGGCCTCCCAGCCGACAGCCTCATGCCGGATAAGGAGCCTTGTAATTACCCTAGAAAAACTTTGAATGGCACCGGTCTTACGGGTATTCTCGGTGTAAACGACTCCTTAAATCGCGTTTCTTTACCGAGCATGCTGAGGAGTTCATTGATCACCTCGCCGCAAAACCGCCCCTGGCAGTGCCCCATTCCCAGGCGGGTTCTTCTTTTGATGTCATTGATACTGGCCGCACCGTCACCAACGGCCTTTCTGATTTCACCCAGGGTCACCTCTTCACATCGACATATAATGGTATGATCCGGTACCAGCTCCAGTACACCGGATTTTGGTCTGGAGAGGCCGTCCAAAATCTTTCCAAAGACCTCCATTTTTTTTAACTTCTTCTCAAGAGATCCAATCCATTGATTTGCGTCTTTCTGATCGATTTTTCCGAGCTGATAAGCGACCTCGATAGCGGCCAACTTTCCTTCATTGACGGCGGCTTCATACCCCTTTACCTGAGAACCGTCACCGGCTACAAAAATACCTGGGACCGTGGTTTCCAAACGTGTGCTGCGAACAACCCGCCAATAGCCCAGTGTTTCATCATAGCGATGCTCGCAGCCGGCGAGTTGGGTCAGTTCAACAGACGGCACCAGCCCATATCCGACCGCAATTGCATCAGCTGATACTTCCTTCTCAGTTCCGCCCTTCGGCTTCCAGTCAGACCCGATTTGAACGAGGGTTGCCTTGAAATCATTATGCCGGCCGCTCACCCTCTTGATGACGTGGGCGTTAAAAACCGGGATCTGGTTTTTCCTGATACGCCAAAGGGCCTCAACCCCTTGCTTGATCCGGTGCCGGCCGGCGCAGGAAAGGATCGCAATCGTATTTTGGA
>JASFFJ010000890.1:0-3092 GCA_050124355.1 Desulfobacterales bacterium
CATTATGATCGAGCCCACAGAGACGGAATCCAAAGAAGACATTGACCTATTCATTGATGCCATGAAGGCCATTGTCAAGGAAGCCGAAGAAAATCCCGACCTGTTGCATGCATCACCGGGAAAAACTCGACGGAGAAGACTGGATGAAACGACCGCTGCCCGAAAGCCGTGTCTGAGGGGATAAAACGGGTTGCGGGTTGCTAGGTGCAGGTTACGGGTGGCTGAGAAAAAAGATAGCGAGTGTAGGACAAAAAGTTTGATGTTTAAGTAGCAAATAGAAAGTAAAAAATATTGGAATAATTTATATTTTTTGATTTCAGGTTTCTGCCTTGCGACTTTCCTACCCTCGCCACACCATCGTGTGACTCTATCGGACAACGGCAGACCCGATTTTCTGTTATCTAATATCTCACAGCGCTTTACGACCGTACGTCAGGCGTCAGAATTGGACAGGTGATATCATAAGAGCTCAAATTAAATGGAATTGTCGCAAAATAATAAATTAAAAGATTTAAATCAAGTAGTTACTTATTTATATTCAACAGATACTTTCAATTCCAAACCATCAAAAAGCGATAGAAATTCCGCAGCTCGCAACCCGAAATCCACAAACAGCACCCCGAAATACGTTACCCGCATCTCGCAACCCGATACCCATAACCCGCAACCCGAAACCCGCAACACGCACCTCGTAACCCGTGACTCGCAACACGCAACCCGTGACTCGCAACCCGAAACCCGAAACCCGAAACCCGATTGTTGTTACGCCGTCGATCTCGGCCGCATGGATTACAAAGCAGCCTGGACGCTTCAAAGTGACATTGTTTCCGCCCGGATTAACGGGATCATTGACACGGATATCATCCTGTTTCTGGAACATCCCGCTGTGTTCACCCTGGGCCGCCGGGGGGGGCGAGATCACCTGCTGGTATCCGAAGAATTCTTAAATTCATCCGGTATCCCCATCGTCCAGGTGGAACGGGGTGGACATATAACCTTTCACGGCCCCGGTCAACTCGTCGCCTACCCTATTGTCAATCTAAAGGCACGCCGTATCGGTGTCGTCGATTTTGTGACGGCATTGGAAGACATCATGCTTGCCACCGCCCAATCCTGGGGAATTGCTGCAGATCGCAATCCCGCCAACCGCGGCATCTGGGTTGGCAATAATAAATTGGGCAGTATCGGTCTCGCCATTCGAAAAGGCATCAGTTTTCACGGATTGGCACTAAACGTCAACATTGATTTAAGGCCTTTTTCCTGGATCCAGCCTTGTGGCCTTGAAGGGGTCTGCATGACATCCATGAAACAGGAGCTGGGCCGTGACCTGTCTATGGATGAGGTATGCACTGTGGTAGAAAAACAGTTCGAATCCGTTCTGGACCTCAACCTTACCGCCGTCAGTTTTTCCCACCTGCAGCAACAATTACAAAATCAAAAAAATGTTGATGTTTAGATATTTAGTGTTTAGTTTTTAGTATTTTGGAAGAACTTGCGGTTCTACTACCAAAACAAAGGTCGGAGCAAAAGCCGGTAGCTTAACACCAAACAACAAAACACAAAAAAACCAAACACAAAACACATGAAACAAGAATCAACTACCCCCGTACGCCTCCGAAAACCGGATTGGCTGAAACAGCGATTGCCCACCGGCCCAGATTTTGAAAAAATCAAGGGAATGATCCATAAGGACCGACTGCACACGGTCTGCCAGGAAGCGGGTTGCCCGAATATCTGGGAGTGTTTTTCACACCATACGGCGACCTTTCTGATTATGGGCTCCCGCTGCACCCGCAATTGTCGATTTTGTGCAGTGACCGAAGGCCCCCTGGCGCCGCTCGACCCGCAGGAACCTGCCAAGGTCGCAAACGTGGCCCGGAAAATGGGGTTGAAGTACGTCGTGGTGACCTCCGTGACACGGGACGACCTACCAGACGGCGGTGCCGAACATTTTGCCGAAACCATAAAAAAAATTCGCCAGAAAATCCCGGGTGTTTTTGTAGAAGTTTTGATACCGGATTTCCAGGGGAATAAGGAAGCCCTTGCAGCGGTCTTGAAGGCTCATCCCGATGTTTTAAATCACAATATTGAAACTGTCCCGCGACTCTATCCTGAGGTACGTCCCCAGGCGGATTACCAACGATCTCTGGAATTGATTCAAAACGCCCATGAATTCGATCCTGGGCTGAGAACCAAGTCCGGTCTTATGCTCGGTTTGGGTGAATATCCGGACGAAATCAGACGCACTCTTGAAGACATGTTGAATGCAGGCTGCCGCATGTTGACCCTGGGCCAGTATTTGCAACCTTCGAAAGACCATTTAGCGGTCAAACGCTATATACCGCCGACGGAATTCGATGAATGGCGCAGGACAGCCCTTGAAATGGGTTTCATGGAAGTCGCCAGCGGACCGTTTGTGCGAAGCTCTTATCACGCCAGGGAATTGTTTCAGGAAATAAAGGAGTGACGGGGCACGGGTTGCGAATTGCGAGTTACGGGTTTCGAGTTGCGGGTATAAATGGTTGATTGAGTTGAAAGGGTTGAATAAGTTGATTGGAAAAAATATAACCTACCATCTGTCTTCCAATCTTCCCGACTATCGGCATCAGTTCTCTGTATTCTGACCTCTGTCATCTGAATAACTAAATTATCGGAGCACCATTTTGGACAATCCAGTAACCTGGGCCGAGATTAACCTGGGGGCTTATGCACACAACCTCAAAGTGCTGAAAGGCATCAGCCGTCCGCCGGCCCGACTGATGGCCGTCGTCAAGGCCAACGGCTACGGCCATGGTGCTGTCGAAATTGCTCGCGTAGCACTGGATAACGGGGCCAAATATTTGGGCGTTGCCAGGATCAACGAAGCCATTGCGTTGCGCAAGGCCGGCCTGAGCGCACCGATTTTAATCTTCGGTTACTGTCCGCCGGACCTTGCGCCCATGCTCATCGATTACGAACTCACCCAAACGGTCTATTCCCTGTCGACCGCAACTGCTTTATCCGAGTATGCAAATCGCAAAGGGAAAAAAATAACGGTTCACATCAAGGTGGACAGCGGCATGGGAAGACTCGGTTTTCTATTGGAAGACATC
>JASFFJ010000891.1:0-3075 GCA_050124355.1 Desulfobacterales bacterium
CTCGGAAACCGAAATCTTATCAAAATCTATGCCTAGTGTCTCAGAAGCAATTTGAGCCAAAACGGTTCCGTTGCCCTGGCCCTCATCGGCTGCCGCGGTGACCAGGTTGACACTACCATCGGCGTTGATCATCACCGCCGCCGCAGCCGGATCGGGCAAGGCTTTGCCCGCACCCGTCCCATGCATCATCGTCGAAAGTCCGATGCCTCGCTTTAGGGCGCCCTTGATCGTTTTTTGGTGTCTCTTCTTCTGCCAATCTGAGGATACCGCACCTTTTTCAAGACATTCCGCCAAGCCGTTGCTGCCGATTTCCTGGTTCAACACCTGATCGATTTCACCCGGGCCCCGATAATTTTTGAGTCGGAGCTGTAAGGGATCTATCTGAAGATTCTCGGCAATCATATCCATCTGGGATTCCTGAGCGAAATTCATCTGAGGATTGCCATAGCCTCTTAAAGCGCCGCCTGGGGATTTGTCGGTGAATACAGCTGTTGCTGAAAAGCTGTAATTTGGAATCTTATATAAGCCAACGCCGGTGGACAAACAGTCCGCAATAACTCCGATGTAATGCGTACCGTACGCCCCGACATCTGATACGATCTCAACCTTATTGGCCGTCAGAATGCCGGCCTCGGTGGCTCCGGTTTTCATTCGAATGGTCATGGGGTGCCGGGTTTCGGTCGCCATCATATCCTCTTCTCTGGTAAAGGACATTCGAACCGGTTGTCCTGTCCGGCGCGAGAGCCAGCTGCACATTACTTCAAGCCCGTGAATAAGGCCGCAGCGGCCCCCGAAAGACCCGCCGGTATGCGGTTTGATAACCCTGACCCTGTTAAGGGGCAAATCCAACGCCCCGGCCAGGTAGTGCCGGGCCCAGTGCGGCAGCTGGGTGGAGGAGTAGACGGTCAGTTTTCCATTGGACTGGTAATGGGCAACGCAGGTTCCAAAAGGCCCAAGGCCGCATGTTTCTGCTTCGAAGTACGATACGTATTCTCGATGATGATATCTGCTTTTTTAAACCCTTGGCAGAGGTCCCCGTACTCCTTATTAACCTTAAAGGCGATATTGCCCCGGCCGTGTATTTTAACGTCCTTTTCTTCCATGGCCTTATAGGGATCGTGCAATCCCGACAATGGCTCGTATTCCACCTTTACCAGTGAAAGGGCTTTGTCAATTGTCTGTTGATCATCGGCCGCTACCGCCAATACCGGGTCTCCGACAAAGCGGACCACATCGTCGCGTAAAAACATCTGTTTTTTCTTTTCTTCGGTTCGCAGGGAAAACCAGTATTCAATGACCTTGGGAACCTCAAAAATTGTGGCAAAGGCTCTGACACCGGGTAATTGTTGCGCAGCGGATGTGTCGATACCTTTTACTTTGGCATGGGCATGGGGACTGCGAAGAAGCTTTGCGTGCAGCATATTATCAAGTCTGATGTCGGCCGCATATTTGGCCGAACCGGTAACCTTATCGACGCCGTCGATCCGTGGCAGGGATTTTCCTACTGCAATATGGGGCTCAGGCATGGTTTTGCTTCCGTCATTTTTTCGCTACCAATATAACCCTGCGAAAGTCAAAGAAGTGTCGTCATCCGCTGAAATTTCAAATAACACACCCAGTTACCGGGGAGTTAATTTTCGCGAGGGTATTGTCCACATAGCGGGGAAGTTATGTTACAATTTTTTTTAATACGTGTTTCTTTCTGTCTTTCATAGCAGCCGGGCTTATTGAATCCAGGTAACCACGCTGCTGGTACTGGCGCTGCTGGGTTTTAACGCCTACGCCCGACAACTGACCCATGGATTGACCCCGCTGATTGTCGAGGATTTTTTTATGAGTAAAACCCAATATGAGCGAAAGTCGAGGGCGCCCCAGCTTCAAGACGTCCAATGTTGTTTACGATCATTTGGGGTAAAACTCTATGCTTGACAATATATGATCTATTTCAGCTTGAGTGGCTGCTATGAAATGTAGTCTAAATATCTGATCTTCGTCATTAAATAAATGAACGTAGATGTTTTTAGTGGTCTGAGGATTTCCAAATTGAAAGCCCAGGACATTATCCAGGTTAAATTTGTATATTACATTTCCATAGACAGAATAAAGCCCCTTTAACATGAGCAACGGGATAATTTTTTCATTTTCAGGTGCCGGTTTGGAAATGCTAAACTGATCGGGAGTGGTGTGTAAGATTAGGCTGGAAACCGCATACTCGGATTTTAGATTTTCTTCACCGTATATTAATTTTGCTTTTTGGACTTCTAAGGGTCCTTCATCTAGTAATTTCTGCCGGAAATTTTCATCCTCGCCTTGTTGCGAAATCACAATTCCCTTCTTATTTCTAAATACATAAAAAGTGGAAAAAATAGATTCTGATTTTTCTTTGAACTCCCAAGGAATCTGCAACTTAATATTCTCGTATGATAATAAATATGGTGAGCTGACCGTCTTATGGGTTCGCTGAATCTCTCGTGCAATTGGAGTGACATACATTGCAGGCGTTTTGCTTTTCGAGTATTTGGCTGCTGTAAAAAGATAAAGTGTGAGCCGATCGGAGAAATAAATAATGACTGATACAATAACTAAAAAAGCGACAACAGGTAGAAAAATTTTTCGATGCCTTTGCTGTTCAAACATTTTAAAATTCCTATATTCATGTGTGTAAATTCAGAACTACTGATGTGTCGTAAAATATTTACGCACATTTTTAATACAAATTGTGTAGGTTCTTTAGATATCAGGGCCTCCCGAGAGGTTTTGCCAATTGGGGTCAGGAGCCCTGGAATTAACGTTTGGTTCGCGATTTATCTGAATCTGACATCTGATTTCCGATCGTCTACGGTTTTTCGCACATGCTCGAGCCAGCCGACACGGACGCGTGTATAATTGTCAAATTCAGGCACATATGGTTTGATGTCCAACAATGGCGTTCCATCTAAAATATCTACATTCCGCACGTGAAGGTTACCGTTGTCAATCCTGTCGAGCTGGACTGTTGACAGGCCGATGGGGTTTGGTCTTTTTGGTGCGCGAGTGGCGAAAAGGCCGCGCAGTTGTGTGTCCATATACGGGATG
>JASFFJ010000892.1:0-3057 GCA_050124355.1 Desulfobacterales bacterium
ATGTCGGCGCCGAACCCGGATTCGGTCACGTGATAGTCGAAGAGCTTCAGGCCGACACGGTCGGCGATAATGGAGCTCTGGCCCACGGCGATGTTGGCGAAGGGTCCGGCGTGCACCAGGCAAGGGTTGTACTCGGCGGTGCACATCATGGTCGGGTTGATGGTCTGGCGCATGAAGGCCGTCATGGCGTTACCCACTTCCAGGTCGCCGGTGGTGACCGGCTTGCCGCTCTTGTCAAAAGCTACGGTAATGTTGTTGAGCCGCTCTTTCAAGTCGGCCAGGTCGCGGATCACCGACAGGATGGCCATACACTCGGAACCCACCGCGATGCCGAATTTGGACTGCATGGTGAAGCCGTCCATACGGCCGCCGAGGCCGATGACGATGTTACGCAGGGCCTGGGCGCAGAAGTCGATGATCCAACCCATTTCCACGCGGGTGGGATCGATGTTCAGTCGGGGCATGCTGGTCAGACGATCCAGTTGTTCATCATTGTAATTGCGTTCATGCTGCATGCGTGCGGTCAAGGCCACCATGGCCAGGTTGTGGGCGTTCATGATGTCGTTGATGTCACCGGTGAGGCCGAGGGAGAATTCGGTCATGGGAATCAGCAGGGAGTTGCCGCCGCCGGCCGCTGTACCCTTGACATTCATGGTGGGGCCGCCGGAGGGCTGCCGCAGGGCGCCGCCGACGTTTACGCCGCGCTTGCCCAGACCTTCCATCAAGCCGCATGAGGTGGTGCTTTTTCCCTCGCCCAGCGGGGTCGGGGTGATCGCGGTAACCTCGATGTACTTTCCGTCGGGCTTGTCCTTTAGCCGATCGATGATCTTGAGAAAATCGAGCTTGCCCAGCCGGCCCATGGGCAGCATTTCGTCTTTTTCAAGACCCAGTTTCTCGCGCCAGTCCTCGGGAGTCGGCATGTTTTTTTCAGCATCCTCAGAGATCTGCCAATCGGCCATGTTTACTGCATCATAAGGCATAGTAACATCCTCCTTTCAAATAATTGTGTTAGAAAAAGAATTATTGACTAAATTATCCGGCTTCCTATGTGCTTTGAAAGCACAGTCACAAGAGCCTGTATCCACCTTTGACCGGTAGATATCGGGCGGGTGAATCAGACAACCTTCTGATAACATATGAAAAAGCTCCTATATCATTTGACCTTAATTATTGCAAGCGATTTGTTGAATTGCGTTGCATTTGTCCCGCTAAAATTCTCATTTTGAATTTATCATTTCAATCTCGCGCGTGTTTTGCAACTGATGTAGTTTGAAGTAAAATCCTTTTCGTTGCATAAGTTCAGGATGGCTGCCGGTTTCGATAATACGACCGCGATTCAAAACGATGATACGGTCGGCATTGCGAACGGTTGACAGGCGATGGGCGACGACCAGGGAAGTCCGGTTTTTCATCAGGGTTTCAACCGCCTGCTGGATGGCCAGTTCGGTTGAAGAATCGATGTAGGAAGTGGCTTCATCAAAAAGGATCAGCTGGGGGTTGCGGGCAAAGGCCCGGGCAATTGAAATGAGCTGGCGTTCGCCGCTGGACAGGGAGGTACCACCTTCGCTCAGAACGGTGTCCAATCCCTGGGGCAGACGTTCAATCAGGGGTCTGCAGTTGGCTGCATCGATGATAAATTCTTCCTGGGCTGCGGTGGGACCTTGGCTGCCCTGGAAGATGTTTTGGCGGATGGTACCGGAAAATAAAAAAGGGTCTTGCATGACAAGTGCGATTTTCGAATGAAATGAAGAAGCGTTTAAATTTTTCAAATCCAGGCTGTTGATCAGCACCTGTCCCGATGTGGGATCGTAAAAGCGGGGGATCAGGTTGATTAAAGACGTTTTACCGGCACCGGTCGGGCCCACTACCCCGACGGTTTCGCCGGCGTTGATGCTGAAGGTGATTTCCCGCAGAATATTTTCACCCTCAATGTAACCGAAATGGACATTTTCAAAGCGAATCTCTTCGATGCGCTGCAGCGTCGCTGACTTCTGAGCACTTGGCAGCATAGGCTGGGCCAGCACCTCGCGATTGTCCAGTATCAAAAATATACGTTCGGCGGACGCCATGGCATTTTGCAATACATTATATTTTTCTGCCAGGTCGCGAATGGGCCTAAAGAACATTCTGATATAGGAAATGAAGGCCACCAGGGCGCCAAGGGTTAAGGTGCCGCTTAGCACCCGTCCGCCGCCGTAAAATATCACCAAGGCAACGGCCACTATCGCCAGAAGCTCAATTAGCGGCATGAATACGGCCAACACATGGATTTGTTTCATTCCGGCCAAGTAGTTGGCATGATTCAGCTCTTTAAATTTGCGGTAATTGTTTATTTCCTGCCGAAATAGTTGGATCACGCGCATACCGCCGATGGTTTCCGAAAACTGGGTATTGATCTGGGCGACTTTAACGCGTAGCTCACGAAATATGTCCCGAGCCCTCCTGGAAAAATTAACCGACGCATATAATACCAACGGTAAAACGATAAAAGATACCAGGGCAAGTTTCCAGTTTATGATCAACATGACCACGGCAATGCCGCAAAGCAAAAAAAGATCCTTAAAGATCATGGAAATAACCGAGGTAAACAGTTCATGCATGTTTTGGATGTCGTTGGTTGTCCTGGTTACCAGCCTAGCCACCGGGTTACGGGTAAAAAAGGCGATGGCCAGATGTTGAATATGGACAAACAGCTTCATGCGCAAATCGTGCATGATCATCAGGCCGGTATATTCCATGATCATTTTCTGGACAAAACTCAAAATGAAATTAATGACAACAAGGGCCACAAAAAGAGTTGAAATAACGGTGATCCCTACTATATCTTTCTTACGCAACACGGCTAAATCAGATTTTTTGATTTCAGAAAGCTTACTGTAGGGAATCATAGCCGTATCGCCTTCAATCTTAAAGAATGGCCGGTAGGTATCGACCAGGGCTTTCATTTGAGGGTCCGTTAAGTCCACCCGGATGACTCTTTCTTTGATTTCATTGTCAGAGACCTTGTCGGCGGCGACCATGTCCGTGGCCGGTACGATGTAATGGTCGATGGCAATC
>JASFFJ010000893.1:0-3057 GCA_050124355.1 Desulfobacterales bacterium
GAAGTTCCGTTTCGATCGTCTGCAGTTGTTGGATTTCCTCACGGGCGGTTTTCACCTCGTTTGATTTTGTGGCCAGCTGATCCTCCAGGTTCTGGACCTTGTCATGAAGTTCTGTTTCACCCGTTTGCAGTCGTTGGATCCCTTCGCGGAAGGTTTTCACCTCGTTTGCTTTTTTGGTGAGCTGATTTTGCAGATTCTGGACCTTATCCAGAAGTTCCGTTTCGGTTGTCTTCAGCTGTTGTTTCTCGTCACGGAATATTTGCAGGTCGCGATCGTTTTGCGCCAGCAGTTTTTCAAGACGCTCGATTTTTTTCTGAAAATCGGACCCGGCCATTTCCTTTTCTTTTCTGATTTCCTCGACAGACTGCTCCAATTCCAAATTTTTTTTCTGAAGCGCGTCCACGAGCCGAATCTTAGCGCTAAGATCGGAATTATAGGCGGCCTTAATCTCTCCTGAAGTCGTCTTTAAATAGGCGATCTCGTTTTCGAATTCTTGATTTTCATTATCAATCTTCTTAAAAGCCTGATGAAGATAAAAGCTATGAACGATGACTGATGCCAGAAGGAAGGCCAGTACAAGAATTGTCAGTTTGGTCAAATTCATGGTCGATCGCTCCTCCTTTCCGCGTTTTTAAAAAGCAGCTCCCAGGTCCATGAGATAGGACCTGGTAATGTTACCAGATGAAACAATTGAGTCAACCTTAAGGGTTTCTTAAATTATGTTCTTTTCGGTTATTTTTTCCCGCATAACTCGATACAACCATCTTTCGATAGCCGTCAATACCCAGCGCCTGCCATATTCCGGCCACGGCAAACGCAGCCATGAATACCTAACCAAAATCCGTACCGCAGTTTTGGTCCGATATTAATTTTACCCTCAGTGCGGATTTGAAGAAATTGGGCTCCTTGTTCATTAAAGTTGAATGCTGCGAATGTTTTGATGTAAAAATCAGGGTTGAGCGGTTCAACGTTCGGGGTTCCAGGTTGAAGAGCTCTAAAGGATGAATCCTCAGGGGATTTCGCATTCATAGGGTCTGTAATTCTGTTACACTCAATGGGTGAGGGAGGTCTATCCAAACAATGGAGTATAAAAATGCGGAAATCAGGATTTTAAAACCTTTTATCCTTGACCCCTGAACCAATCATTTCAGTGATCTATTATTTTACAATACGATTTGTCAATCAGATTTCAAATGGATCCCGGGGAAAAATCATCCAACAAAACAGCCCTGCCCTGGTAATTAAAAAGGGTCGGCGCAGCCATTACCTGGATCCTGCTTTCCGTGGGACTGGGACTGAGCGGTGGTTTGCTGCTCATATTCCAAGCCCTGGCACGCATGAGTGCTTATTTTTTAGACGTACTTCAGGGATTGCCCACCCTGAAACTATTTAACCGCAGCAAGGGCGTGGAGAAAACCATTGCAGCGGTATCGAATAATTATCGCATAAAAACCATGGCTGTCCTGCGGGTGGCTTTCCTGTCCTCAGCAGTTCTGGAATTTTTCAGCTCTGTCTCCATTGCCCTGGTGGCAATTTATCTGGGGATGAGTTATCTCGGCTACGTCTCCTTCGGCCTCTATGGCGCGCCGTTGAGTTTGGAGGTTGGATTTTTCATCCCTTTACTGGCCCCTGATTTTTATTTCCCGCTACGAGAACTGGGGACACATTATCATGCCAGGGCTGCAGCGGTCGGCGCTACCGAAGAAATTTTAAAGATACTATCGGTTCCCCGAATGCAGTTACAGACTGAATTAATCGCCCCAATAAAGACCGATGACATCCACATCCACTGTCAGAATGTATATCTAGGATATGATAACGGCAGACTTCCCGCATTACGGGGAGTAAGTTTCGATTTCAAGACCGGAGAACAGGTGACACTGGTCGGCGCCAGTGGGGCCGGCAAAACCACAATACTTAACTTGCTGCTGGGTTTTTTACAGCCGGACAAGGGGAGAATCCTCGTCAACGATATTCCACTTGCCGCTTTGACCCCGGACAACTGGCGCGAAAGTATCGCCTGGATCGGCCAACGTCCCATTTTGTTCCATGGTACCATTAAAGAAAATATTTTATTATGAAGACCGAAAGCACCCGCTGCTGAAATCGAGCAGGCAGCGGCCCGCGCCGGGGTACTCGCATTTTCGATGCATCTGCCCGAGGGACTAGAGACCCAGGTGGGAGAACTGGGAGAGGGCCTTTCGCGCGGACAGGCCCAGCGGGTGGCGCTGGCACGCGCATTTATCAAAGATGCACCCATTTTATTGCTGGATGAACCAACCGCCGGTCTGGATGTTGAAAATGAAACGCTGGTCGTCAGCGCCCTAAAGGAATTTTGCCAAGACCGAACGGTGCTGACCCTGACCCATCGGCTGGAAAATATCAGATCGGCCGACCGCATACTGGTCCTGGACAATGGCATCGTTGTCGAGCAAGGATCCTATTTGGATTTAATGGCCGCCGAAGGGGTTTTTCGTCGGCTGGTGGATCGTGGCAAATGACGAATGTCGAATGAAGGAATCCTATTTTTATTCCTTATCAATTTTGGAATTTAGATTTTGGATTTCGGATTAAAGACATTCTATCTATTTAGTAAAAAATGATAGAGCAAAGCAATACAACCAATCCGCAATCTAAAATCCCAAATCTAAAATAGCCTAAAAAAACTGATTTAAAGGAATAAAAGGAATGAAAATTAAGAGCTACTTTTACAACCGAGAGGTATAAATCATGTTAAAGCGTTGGCGGGAGCTGGTGCCGTTTATTCGACAATTTCGCGGGCATTTAAAATGGATGGTCTTGGGCACACTGTCCGGACTACTGGCGGTGGCTTCGGCGGTGGGACTACTGGCTTTATCGGGCTGGTTTATATCCGCCGCCACCTATGCCGGTTTGACAGCGATGACTGTACAGCTGTTCAATTTTTTTTATCCCGGCATCGGGGTTCGAGTTTTTGCCATCGGTCGTACGCTGGCACGATATGTCGAGAGAATCGTTTCCCATGATGCCACTTTCAGGATTTTACAAAGCCTGAGGAGCCGGTTTTATCTTCATCTG
>JASFFJ010000894.1:0-3055 GCA_050124355.1 Desulfobacterales bacterium
GGGATCGTAGCCCAGCTCCTCCAGCTTTTTCTGAGCGTCAAACAACTCCTGGTCAAAGGCAACAACAATATCCGGCCAGAGCAAACCAGCCCATAAAACAATTATTGGCAAGACAAACGCAAACTTATTCATAACATTTAAAAATACTAAAAGTGATTCTGCTTGTCAAAAATATATTCCGATAGGTATTAATCGGAAAATGTCATGCGTTCGTATTATTGGTCTTGGTGCTTCTCAGGTTGATGATAAAATTCAACAGCGCTATTGCGGAAACGCCAATTATCAACACCAGCGACACAGCATTGACAACCGGCGTCGAGCCGTCTTTTATTTGCGTGAAAAGCGTTATCGGCAGGGTTGCATTGGACCCCACCAGGAACAAGGTTGTATTGAAGTTTTCAAACGACAGCAGGAACGCCACCGCCGCGCCGCCGATAATGGCCGGTCTCAAAAACGGCAAGGTGATATACCAGATCACTTCAAACCGGTTGGCGCCCAGGTTGTAGGCCGCTTCTTCCAGGCTCCTGTCAAATTTTTTCAGCCGTGCAATAATCACCAGGGTTACAAAAGTTGTTATAAATGAAGATTGCCCGCAAACTACCAGGAACAATCCGGGGCTCAATACTCTAATGTCGATACCGAGACTATTCTCGAAAAAAGTGCCCAGAGTCGTTGCAAAAGTCAAAAGAGAGATCCCAATGATCACACCCGGAACAACCAGTGGCGCGATCATGGCGTAATAGAAAAAGCGCTTGAATCGGAATTCCTCGTGCTCAAATAGAAATGCGGCACAGGTGCCGACGGTGGTACTGAAAAGAGTGACCCAGAATGCGACTTTGAAGGAAATATATAATCCTTTGAGATTTCGGGCATCATTGAAGATGCCGATTTTATCCGGACCTTCACCGAAAAACCAATCCAGCGTAAATCCGTACCATGGAAGTGAGGGGAACAGGGAATCGTTAAAAGCCAGGACACAGATGACCAGCAGGGGCGCAAAAAGAACAAAAAAATAGAAAATAATAAATGCCGCATATCCGGTTTTATAGGCTTTGGTGCTGGGTAATGTTCGTATCATTTGACCACGGTCGTCAGTTTTTGCCCGGTTATTTTAAGTGCCAGCCAGATTATGAAAGAAGAAATGAAGAGAAGCAGAAAGCCAAAGGAAGCGCCGCGATTCCAGTTTAGATAAGCAATAAATTGGTTATAGATTTGCTGGGTAAACCAGAGAGAATACTTCCCCCCCATAAGGCTTGGTGTTATATAATTTCCCAATACCAGCATAAAAACCACGATACAGCCGGACATAATTCCCGGCATGCAATGGGGAATAATGATCTCCCACCAGATGGTCAGCTTTCCGGCACCCAGATCGTAGGCGGCTTCAATTAACGAATCGTCGAGACTGTCCATAACACCGATTATGGGAACAATCATAAAAAGGACGGTCGTGTAAACCAGGCCGATGATCATGGAAACGTCGTTGTAAAGCATCTCGATGGGCTGTTGCCAGAGCCCGGCCGTCACCAATATCTTGTTTAATATCCCACTTTCCCGCATTAGAAGGATGAGACCATATACCCTGACAATCTCACTCACCCAGAACGGTACCAGGATCAGGATCATCAAAAGACCGGTTAACCGCACTTTGACCACTTTCGTGATATAAAATGCCACCGGCAGCCCGATGAGCAGAACCAGCAGCGTTACTGCGAGCGAATACCACACGGTTCTCATGAATGTCAGCCAGTATACCGGCTCCTGGAAGAAAACGGTGTAGTTTTCCAGAGTGACACCCATTTCCCCGTAATCGTCCATGCCGAAGAATGACATCCGAAATAGTTCTATGTTGGGCAGAACAAAAAGAAGCGTCAGCCACAAAAAAACCGGGATGAAAAACACAAAAAAACTCCACCTGATCTTTGCACGGTTAGAGTTCATCATAGGTCTTTATCCCTGCATCTTCAAAGCATACGGATCCGGCGGGATGCCATCCGACTCTGATTTTGTCCCGGGGTTTGATGTCATCATACATGGCATTCTGTGGTAACCCCACGATCAGCTCTCGGCCAGTTTCGCCGCTCTTGACCAGAAGACGGCTGTTGCCGCCGTCAAAAAGGATGGATTTGACTTCCACATCAAGGACGTTGATGTCTTCCAGACCGGTTTCTGGATTGATAATCATGGCCTCCGGCCTTGCGAACAATTCAACCTGTTGTCCGGACCTGAGATTGGCAATTTTGCCGGCCATAATTTTCTGACCACCATCCAATTCAACGGAATAATGACCGGAATTATTCTCTACCAGCTCGCCCACGAATTTGTTGTTCTCACCCACAAACTGGGCAACGAAGGAAGAAGCCGGGTTGTAATATAAATTCTGGGGCGTATCGATCTGTTCGAATTCACCTTCTTTCATGACAGCGACATGGTCGGACATCACCATGGCCTCCGACTGGTCGTGGGTGATGTAAACAAAGGTGGTCCCGACCTGAGCCTGGAGTTCTTTAAGTTCAACCTTCATATGCTCTCTGAGTTTCAGGTCAAGTGCGCCCAGAGGTTCATCGAGCAGAAGTACCGAAGGTTCCAATACGAGACAGCGGGCAATCGCAACCCGCTGCTTCTGCCCGCCGGATAATTGATCGATCTTATAGTTCTCAAATCCGGGCAGACCGACCCGCTCGAGCATGGCCCCTACTTTCGTATACGCATCTTTTCGGCTTTCGCCCTTTCGCCTCAGTCCGAACGCAATGTTATCCTTGACGTCCATCATCGGAAACAACGCAAGGTGCTGAAAGATGAGATTGACCGGCCGCTTATTGGGTTCCAGACCGATCATATTTTTCCCGCGGATCTCAATGGTTCCGGCGGATGGCTCATAAAATCCGGCTATCATTCTGAGAAGCGTGGTTTTGCCGCAGCCCGACGGACCCAGGATAGAAAAAAATTTCCCGTCTTCCACATCGAAAGAAACATTATCCACAGCTGGAAAATCACCGAAATATTTTGTGACTTCTTTAACAGACAGAGCAATTTGCATATTGCCGCCGGCTTT
>JASFFJ010000895.1:0-3022 GCA_050124355.1 Desulfobacterales bacterium
TAAAGAAGGAACCCATAGGTCCGGCCTTCAAGGACAGTATTGTTCAAATATTTTCTGCTATGGCTACCGGAGCGAGGAATATGTGTTCGGTTGCCCTTGCCACGGCGGCGGCCGGCATCATCGTGGGCGTGGTGGCCATGGGTCTTGGCGGTTTGATCACCGAGGTCATCGATGTGCTGTCGGGAGGCAATATCTTTTTGTTGCTGGTGATCACTGCGGTCGCCAGCTTAATCATCGGCATGGGGCTGCCGACGACGGCTACCTATATCGTGATGGCCTCTCTGACAGCCCCGGTGATTGTTGAAGTCGGTGGGTATATGGATTTTATCGTACCGCTCATGTCCGCCCACTTGTTCTGTTTCTACTTCGGGATCCTGGCCGACGATACACCGCCGGTCGGGCTGGCTGCCTATGCGGCAGCGGCCATCGCCAAATCACCGCCCATCCCCACCGGCTTACAGGGATTTATGTACGATATCCGCACGGCCATCCTGCCGTTCATGTTTATTTTCAACAGTGATTTGATTCTGCATAATATCAACAGCTGGATTCAGGGTTTGCTGATTTTCGCCATGGCCTGCGTAGGCAATTTTGCCTTTGCCTCCGCCACCCAGGGCTGGTTTGTGGCCAGGAATAAATTTTATGAAATACCATTGTTTCTGTTTGTCACACTAAACTTAATGCGACCGGATCTCATTGCTAGATGGATCGGCCTGCCACACGGGCAGCGCTACTGGACCTATCTGATCGGTCTGGCCCTCTTCGGCGTGCTCTATCTCATGCAGCGGCCGCGTTCACCCAAGCCGGTCACTGAGCCAGCAGCTGCTTAGTCGTCTAGAGCAACTGCGACAATGTCTTTTAACAGCCAAGAAGGAAATTTGATAATGGATGCCGCCAATAAAATTATGGTTGCCGTCGCATTTACCGAATATTCAGCAGAGCTCCTGGATTACGCCGCCGGTATCGCGGAAAGCATCGGGGCTGAGATGATCGTCGTCAACATCATCAATTCAAGGGACGTTGAGGCCGTGGGAACGATCGCCGCCATGGGATATGAGCTTGACAGCAAGCATTATGTGTCGGGGATAGAAGCGGAACGCCACCTGGTACTAGAAAAAATGCTTGAAAAGATTTCATTTCCAGCCGAAAGGATACGTTCAGTTTTCAAAGTCGGTCATCCGGTCGAAGAGCTGCTAAGAATCGCCGTTAAAGAAAATGTCAACCTGATTGTGATGGGAATTAAAGGCCGGTCGGATCTGGAACATATGTTGGTGGGTTCAGTGGCGGAAAAGGTCTTCCGGCGATCTCCGATTCCCATTTTGTCTTACCGGGATAACAAGAATGCCGAACGCTTAAGAAAGCAGATTGGTATAAAATGAATTAACATTCCGCAGACCCTACCCTAAGATGCAATGATCGCAACCGGGCGGTTTTAACTAAAAGCCGTTGACCCTATATCTACAGCGGCCATCCTGGAAGGAGGGCAAGATGTTCGGACTTCTTTTACCAAAGCTCACCATTACGGCGTTTGCAATACTTTTTAGTTTATTACCGGTTGCAGCGGGTGAGCGTTTCACGGATAATGGTGATGGTACGGTTACGGACCATGAGTTCGGAATTATGTGGTCCAAGACGGATAACAACGGGGATATTAACTGGATCCAAGCCGAAAAGTGGGTCAAATACACCTTCCCGCTAACCCTTGAAAAAAATTATGATAACTGGCGGCTTCCCACACTGAAGGAATTGCAAAGCCTCGAGTTGGCGGACACAAAGGATTCAAAAGGTTATGAAACCGATTGCGGTCAACGGGTTAAAATCACCCCGCAAATACGGCTAAGCTGCGGTTGGGTCTGGACCTCGGAGGAGGATCCGCGCGCACCGACCGCGCGTATTTTTAATTTTGATAATGTCTATAACTATACGGTTCGGAAATCTCAAAACCGTGGTTATCGGGCTCTGCCGGTACGGAACCTGGAGTAGCAAGGAGTATGGGGCAGAGGGCTAAGGGTGTGGGGTGTAGAGCATGGTGCAGGGTTGTTTTGAAAGAAGAACGCCCAGCATCGAACCTCCAACGTTGAACATCGAATAATGATGTCGCTCCGCTCCGCAGTTTAATTCTTTTGTTTCTTCATCTCCCAATTCAATATTCGATGCTGGACCTTCGATGTTCATTGTATCCAACGGTAATTTTCTGAGAAGACTAAAAAATAGAAAAGTTGCCCTCCCAGCAACTTAATTAACTCTATGCTATATGCCCTATGCGCCATGCCCGTTACTTCTGCGTCACCCGCAACACCTCTTCGATGGTTGTGACACCATTCAATACTTTTTGGATGCCGTCCTGACGCAGGCTCAGCATTTTTTCCCGGCGCGCTTCGTTTTTAATCTGATTGGCATCATAAGTTCCAAGAATGAGGCTTTTTAATTTTTCGGTCAGCCGCATAATTTCAAAGATCCCCAAACGCCCCCGGTAGCCTGTGCCAATACATTTGTCACACCCCACCGCTTTATAGATGTGGTCCTTTTTGAAATGATTTGGAGAGACACCGATGCTTTCAAGGTAAATTTTACTCGGTTTATAGGCCTTTTTGCAATCATCGCACAGAACCCGGATCAAACGTTGGGCTGCCACGGCTAAAACAGATGAGGAAATTAAAAAAGGTTCAACGCCCATGTCCACCAGGCGGGTAATTGCACTGGCGGAGTCGTTGGTGTGTAAGGTGGAAAAAACCAGATGCCCAGTCAGGGCCGACTGCACGGCGATTTCCGCAGTCTCATGATCTCGAATCTCACCGACCAGAATCACATCGGGGTCCTGGCGCACAATGGAACGCAATCCCCTGGCAAAGGAGAGATCAATTTTCGGATTTACCTGAATTTGGCTGATGCCTTTAATCTGATACTCGACGGGATCTTCAATGGTAATAATATTGATGTCCGGCTTGTTTATCGATTGCAATACGGCATAAAGGGTTGTGGTTTTGCCGCTGCCGGTCGGGCCGGTAACCAGGATGATACC
>JASFFJ010000896.1:0-3021 GCA_050124355.1 Desulfobacterales bacterium
GTAGAAAGTCCTCAAATCGTCATGCCGGACTTGATCCGGCATCCAGAAGGTGTTGATATTACTGGATTCCGGCTTTCGCCGGAATGACGCTAACGCGTAAAAATTGCCTTTTTACAAGTCTGTCAAATATTGATTACACAACGAAGGATTCAGAGTTCAGGTTTCAGGATTCTCAAACTCGCCTTCCTGACACCCGAAACCTGACACCTGAAACCTAATACTATTTTACTTTTCTGACCAACTCATCCATATCTTTCTTGCTGATGGTTTCAGTGACACACAGCAGATAATGATTGGCCAGTTCAGGATAATAACATTCCAACGGTAAACCGGCGATGATGTTGTCGGTAATCAAGCGATTATGGGTTTTTTCAAAGCCATCGCCGAAATCAACGACAAACTCGTTAAATGTCGTTTGCTCATGCGGAATGGTGAATCCGATTCGGCGAAGTTCGGCTTTGAGATACTCGGCCTTGTCATAATTCAATCGGGCGAGTTCCCTTATACCGGTTCCGCCAAGGGCGGACATGTACATGGCCGATGCCAGAGCACACAGACTATGGTTGGTACAAATGTTGGAAGTCGCTTTTTCCCGCCGGATATGTTGCTCACGGGTTGCCAGGGTCAAGACGAATCCGCGTTCTCCGTCAACATCCGCAGTTTGTCCCACCAAACGTCCCGGCATGTTGCGGACATACTTCATGCGGGAGGCAAACATGCCCAGGGCCGGCCCGCCGAAGGAACGCGGGATTCCCAGACTTTGACCTTCGCCGGCTGCAATGTCGGCACCCTGGCTGCCAGGACTTTTCATCATGCCGAAGGCCAGAGGCTCACTGAACCCTGCAACCATGAGTGCTTTTTTTTGCCGGGCCTTGTCCCCGATGGTTTGAAGGTCTTCAAGACAGCCGAAAAAGTTGGGCGACTGAACCGCTACCGCCGCCAGATCATCCAAGCCCTCAAGGGGCCCCGGATCGGTGGTACCGTTCGGTAAATAGGGGATTTCTACAATCTCATAGTCCGTGGGTGCGAAATAGGTATTGATCACCCGGCGGTAATTCGGATGGACGAGGCGCGAAACCGCCACCTTTTTGCGCCGTGAAATTCGGATGGCCATCAGCAAGGCTTCGGCCAGGGCCGAGGCACCGTCGTATTGGGAAGCATTAGCGACTTCCATGCCGAGCAACCGTGCAGTGAGGGTCTGATATTCAAAAATGGCCTGTAAGGTACCCTGGCTCATTTCCGGTTGATAGGGGGTATAGGACGTCACAAATTCCGAGCGTCCCAACAGATGCTTTACCGCAACCGGAATATGATGTTCATAACTACCTGCGCCCATAAACACCTTGTATTCGGGGCTGACTGCCATGCTGCTGCAAAGCGTGTCGATGTGATCGTTTAATTCCCATTCGGTCAACGCTTCCGGCAGATTGGGCTCGCAGTTGCAGCGGCAATCCTCGGGTATGGTTTTAAAAAGATCGTCCAGGGAGTCCACACCCACCGTTTTCATCATCTCATCTATATCTTCAGGTGTATGCGGCAAGTATCTCATAAAGTTACCTCTCAGAATTTCTAAAATTTATTGAAATCACGGTAATTTTTGCGGCCATTTTCTTGTCGAGCCGCATGGAAGGATGGAGTAGTGGAATATTGGAATACTGGGTATTGAAAGTTTAAAATGGTCTATTCTTGAAAAATGCTGAGTCTTCATTTTTTTGATGATACTCATCGGGCAGCCATTTTCTACTTTTGCCTCACATTACCCTGCATCTTAACAAGAAAATCAATGCAAAAATATGCCCTTAGAATTCCGTTTTCTTTAAACCCATCATTCCAAAACTCCATTGTTCCATTGTTCCCTCCTGGGCTTAGGCCCTACGGGCCGGAGGTCAATTGGGGCGAAGCCCCTATACCCTAACCTTTCAGGGACTTCAGATAAGCGTCCTTGGTCATTAATCCCGCCAACGCATCCGGATTCTCCGGTTTGACCTCGATCATCCAACCGTCGGAATAGGGTGTGTTATTGATCAGCTCAGGGGCATCCTCGAGTGCACCGTTGACTTCCACAATCTCACCCCCCACAGGCATGTACAGCTCCGAAACGGCTTTGACGGATTCAACCGTACCGAATTCGGCACCTTTGTCAAAGGTCTCGCCGACCTCGGGCATTTCCACAAATACGATATCACCCAACTGATCCTGGGCATAATCGGATATTCCTACCTTGACGTGGTCTCCCTCGGCCTTGGCCCACTCATGACTCTCTGCATAGTGTATGTCATCCGGTAAACTAACATCATTGATATCTTTCATTGCCCCTCCTCTAAAAGTTGTAAAGTTCTTATTAAATTTGAAACGCTGGCGATTTAAATCCTTAAAAATGGTTGTCAATCCAAAACATAGGGCAGCTTTAAATTATAGCTCTTGTAAACCACAAATGTTTCCACGGATTGGACGTCTTTTAGTTTAGACACTTCTTCGGTGTAAAACTCCAGCAGACCGAAACCGGATTTTAACAGAACCACCAGAATCAAATCAAAGCGTCCGGTCACGACACTGACGGAAACCACGCCGGTTAATTTGCTGAATTCCTCGCCTTTTTTGACCAGGTTCATGGTTTTTAATTTAACACCGACCATAACAACCCGGTGTCCGGAGATGGAGTCCGGATCGACCAATCCGGAAATCTCCAGCACGCCGTCTTTGACCAACTTATGAACCCGCGCACGGACGGTGTTCTCGGAAAGGGACAGCTGTTCGGCGATTTTTCGGTACGACTTTCGGCCGTTGCGAAGATGCTTGATTATCAATAGATTGAGATGGTCAATTTTCATGGTCTCAGGGGGTGCTGGTCAACTTTTCCTCGTGACCAAGCTTTAAAAAAAATTGATGATACTGTCAATAATTAAATTATTATTTTTAGATATCATCAAAAATAACATAAAAAATTCTGGTTTGGCCAAAAATTCAGAACTATTGATGTGTCGCAAAATATGATCGAACACCAATGTCTGCGATCGCGCC
>JASFFJ010000897.1:0-3017 GCA_050124355.1 Desulfobacterales bacterium
CTCCTTTCAGTACGATCCGCGGGTCAAACATATCCCGCAGGGAATCGCCCACCATATTGTAAGCCAGTACCGTAAAGGTCAGTGCCAAGCCCGGAAAAAGCGCCATCCAGGGACTCTGAAGAATATTGGCGACACCTTCGCGGATCATGTTGCCCCAGCTAGGGGTAGGGGGTTGGATCCCGAGCCCCAGGAAACTGAGTGAAGCTTCCATTCGAATGGCGCCTGCAATGCTGAGAGTTCCCATGATGATGATGGGTCCGACGATGTTGGGCAGAATGTGGCTGAAGATGATGCGAACATCGCCGGCCCCAAGTGCCCGCGTAGCCCGGACAAAATCATGGTTTCGCAGGGCCATGGTGGGGCCCCGGGCCAGACGGATGTACTGGGCCACATGGGATATGCCGATGGCGATGATAACCTTGTAGATTCCCTGCCCTAGCAGGGTGACGATCATCAGCCCCAGTAAAAGTGCCGGAAAGGAAAGCATGATGTCCACCAACCAAGTGATCATGCGATCGATCCAGCCCAGCTTGTACCCCGCCAGCACACCGATGGGAACCCCAATCCCGATGGAGACCAGCACCGACAGTACACCGACGATGAGAGCAGGCCGAGTTCCCCAAATGATCCGGCTCAGTAGATCGCGGCCGAACTCGTCCGTACCCATTAAAAATTCCTGGGTGGGTCCTTTAAAGGTCTGCAGGATATGCTGTTCGGTGTAATCGTAGGGTGCAATCCAGGGGGCTAAAACGGCGACAATCACCAGTGCGACAATGATAAAAAAACCGATAAAAGCGGTCCGGTCCGCCCGCAAAACCCGCCAGACTTCACTCAACGGACTCGCTTGTTTTGCCCCTGCAGCTGGCGCCCGGAGGAAAGCATGCGTCAACGCCTCATTCTTCTTGTCATTCATACTTTACCTTCGGATCAAATAGTGAATAGGTCAAATCGACAATCAGATTTACGATAACCACAATGAAGGCAAACACCACCAAGCCCGACTGAACCGTGTTGTAGTCGCGCTGGCTGATTGCGCCCACCAGAAGCTTGCCTAACCCTGGACGGTTGAAAACCGTCTCGGTCAGAATGGCACCACCAAGAATTGTACCCATGTAAAGGCCGATGGCCGTAATCACTGGGATCATAATATTTTTAAGGACGTGCTTGAAATAGACCTTCCGCGGCCGAAGCCCCTTTGCAAAAGCGGTCCGCACATAGTCTTCATTCAAGGCCTCCAGCATAGCGGAGCGTGTCAGCCGAGTGACATAGCTCGCCTGGATCAGGCCCAGACTCAAGGCCGGCAGGATCAGCTTATGAATATGTTCACCAAGGGTTCCGGAGCGAACCTGGTGAATCACCGGAAACCAGCCAAGCTCCACGGAAAAAACCAGCAGCAGCAGCACTCCCAGGTAAAAGGCAGGAAATGAAAATCCGGCCAGGGCAACGATTCGGCTAATATAGTCCACCGGTCTGTTTTTACGAATAGCCGCCCACACCCCCAGCGGGATGCCGATGACAGCTCCCAGCAGGGTCGAGCTGATCGCCAGGTTGAAGGTGTAGGGAAAAAGGGCCCAGATCTGTTCCCCGATGGGGCGATTGGTGATCATGGAGCGACCCAGGTCACCACGGATTAGCCGGCTCATGAATTCGGCATACTGAACCCATAGGGGCCGATCAAGCCCCATCTCGTGGCGAAAAGCCTTGAGCGCTTCTTCGGTGGCGTAATTGCCCAGGACTACCTGGGCCGGATCCGATGGGATCACCCGCATGCTGATAAATACGATGGTGGCCACCGCCCACATAATGACCACCGCCGAAAGAACGCGTTTCAGAATGTAGATTTTCATGGGGTTTTTTCCAGCCTCCGGAAGGAAGGACATCGCCTTCTCCGGAGACAATCGGCTTGGATCTTAACTGATCGGTTTCAGGTTAAGGTTTAAGGATACGGGCGCTTTCTGTGATTCGATAGAAGCTGAAGCTTTTTTGCTCAAATCCCAGATCAAGATTTTTAGCCTTTGCCATGGCATAAGATCTGGTAAACAGGGGAAACGACACCGCATCTTTTTTGATTTGCTTCTGGGCCTCAATCCAGAGTTTCTTTTGCTTTTCCACATCCAGCTCGTAACGAGCATCATCGATGTATTGATCCACCCCGGGCACCGCGTCCCCGTAATGGGAAAAATTGATAATGGCGGCCGGCTTGCCGACGATTGAGTCTGAATGATAGAATTGATTAAGGTAGATGTTGCCAGTCAGCGGATAGCGGTAGGCACCGTAGATAATGACCGGATTGGCATCTTGGCGGATCAGCTTGTGGTAGGTGGGATGATCCACCACATTGAGATTCAGGGTTACCCCGACTTTTTTCCACATCTCTTGGATCACTTGCATCGGGGGCAGGTAGATGTTTGAATTGGAGATATTCATGGACATCTCAAATCCCTGAGCAAATCCCGCTTCAGCCAGCAGTGATTTAGCCGTTTCGGAATTGTAGGGGTACCGGGCGACATCGTCGGTGTGCCCAACATAGCCGGACGGCAAAGGGCTGATTTCAGGTTTGGCCACGTCTTTGCCAAGATAATTGATAAGCGTCTGTCGGTCGATGGCATGGCAAAGGGCCTTGCGCACCCGGATGTCGTCCAAGGGCTTTTTGGTCAGATTAAAATGAATCACAAACATGTTGGCCGGGGAGGTGAGGTGAACCTCGAATTCGGATTTTCGCAGTCGATCGATGACTTCCTGCTTGGCCGGAATATTGATGGCATCCACCTCGCCGTTTCGAAGCGCCAGTTCCCGGGTGGCGTTGTCAGGGATATAGGATACCAGCACCTTGCGCAGAATTGGTTTGCCCCCCCAGTAAGCGTCGTTTGCCACCAGGGTGATGCTTTCCCGGGGTTTATAGCTTGAAAACATAAACGGACCGGTTCCGATAGGTTGATACTTGATGTCCTTGCCCAATTTTTGCACGGCCTTCTTGCACATAACGTAGCCGGGCATTTCATTCACCAGCAGCGCCG
>JASFFJ010000898.1:0-3013 GCA_050124355.1 Desulfobacterales bacterium
GTGGTTGTCCCTTGTTTACGATAGGTCGCGTTTAAAGCCAGTACTTTCAACTGAGCCTCCCCGATTTGCTGTTGTCGACAACAACAGCCGAAAAAAATTCAGACGCAATAATATAGCGGTGTCTATTTTAGTTAAACCGCGCACTTCTTCAGGCTGCGGAGCAATCTTTAATTCTGCATTTTGATGACCACCGATGTTATGTCATCCTCTATTTTCACTCCACCTATAAATTTATCTAAAGTGTCAAAAATTGTATCAATAATTTGCGTAGCGTCTGAAGTAGCGTTTTGTCGAATTGCATTTAGAATTGGCTCTTTGCCTAACATTTCTCCCTTCCTGTTTCTTGCCTCCCAGATACCGTCAGTACTGAGGAAAATGATTTGTCCTTTTGAAAAATCAGTTTTCTTATTATCCTCATAAACCCATTCGGCTACCACACCAAGTGCTATTCCCGATCCACCAAGCTCGCTGAACGAGTCTGAATCAGGATCGTACGCAATGCCGGGGTCATGTCCTGCCCGCACCCATTGAAGTTGTCTCTTTTCAGTGTCAAGCGCTAAAAAAAACATTGTCATAAATTGCCCGGAATCTTCAACATCTTTAACCAGCTGGCGATTAACGTCAGAAATGATCTCGGCAGTACTGCCCGGTAAGGATACCCGCTGCCGCAAAGAAGAACGAACAGCGGCCATAAGTAAAGCCGAGGGAATACCATGCCCGGAAACATCCCCGATAGCCACACCAATTTTTTGTTCAGCATCATCAATAACTATAAAATCATAATAGTCCCCACCGGTTTCATCACAATAGACGCTTTTGCCTGCTATATCGAAGCCATTAACTTTCAAATTGTCTTTTGGAAGAAGATTCTGTTGAACTTCCTTGGCCAAATTAAGGGACAGCTGCATTCTTTCCCGTTCAATCAGACCTTCGGTCATTTCATTGATTGCATCACCTGTATACCCAATTTCATCATTCGAAGTCACACTTACTCGCCTGTCAAAACGACCATTACGAACTCCCTGTAGAACTTGAATAATCTCCTTGAAAGGCCTAGAGAGGTTGCTGCTCACTAGCATAATCAGCCAGGTGCTCGTCGCCATGAAGACGAAAGCAAGAGTGTGAGTACCGAATCGTACCTGTTCGAACAGCCTCATGGGATCATGCTGGGCCTTAGATAATCCCGAAAAAAGACTCAATACGGCGACAAACGGGATGAGATTGCAGGCAAGAAGTACGGCGACCAGCCTCGTGCTGATTTGAATTCGCAATGCATTGTGAATTGTCGAGAGCCCGCCCTCCGGGAAAAAGTGGGAAACCACCTTCTTCTGTAAATGATGCTCTATCACAAAGAAGGCTACGGTCACGGTGATTAAACCGGTGATCAAGTTCATGATAATCGGCCGCATTATTATCTCCCGGTTTGCTCCAAGGCTCCAATAAAGTGTAGAAAAGACCACTGCTGCCAATAGCCACATACTAAAGTCCATTGCGATTAAGAAAAAGGGCTCATTAAGGAGTCTCCGGCGAGCATTAATCGCCAGCTCTGCTGGGATCGATAGTTTCTTGTACTGTAAATCCAAGTAACGCCGAATTGGTCGCTCATACAGTAATGTGAAGAGCCAAACCAGCAAGAAAGCTCCCGGGGTGAAAACCATATTGACCTCGTCTGAAGCTTTTAAAATACTGGCTTCTAAAGGGTCATATAATCTGCGAATCAGATAATAAACAATAATGAACCCAACAACGTTAGAGACAAAGTTAGCCCATAGTAGACAGTTCTTAAGGCGACGGTGTTGTCCTCTCGTCATTGTTACACACTCCTGTATTTAGGACGCACCACATGATCCCATTGGCCTTGGCGATTCCTGTTTTTGAAATGATTAATTTTGTTCGCCAGACGGATCCCAACAACCGCGGTGAGAATTGTCGATCCCTGCTGGACCGTTTCGGTCGAACTAACGGTGCTTCTCATAACACGGAATGCAACCTGGCTTTTCATCCAATTGCTGGATGCGCGATTCCATGACGCTCTCACCGCAGAACGCGCATGGTATCGACTCGCGAATTTTGGCTGGTTCAGGTTCGGGAATGGGAGTTTTAGCCACAGAAAGGATGCTGTCGCTAAGAGCAGACAAAATCCAGTTGGTCAGGGCGATTCGGTCTTCGTGTAAGCCTTCTGGAATTTGATTTCCGTGAAAATACACACGGACACCCAAACGTGATGATCGGGAGTATACGGTATAAACGTGCTTTCCGTAGTCGCGGAACAGTAAATTCCCCTTACCAAAGGTGCAGCCGGTAACACACTGCAGAGCGTCGACTCCGCAAGCGTCATTTTCCACAATTGCCACCAGCTCTTCGTCTTCGGCACGAAACGATTCAAGAGCTTCCATCGCAGCGGTCGCCATTCTGTAACCTATGGCAAGCCCTGGACATTCATGCCCATGAAACTGGACAATATCATCGTAGGTCATGAGATATCTCCTTTTGTCTTGACTTCGAGTGACTGATCTTAAAAATAGTGCAATTCATAAGCCCGTTATTATTCAAATCACAATTTACCTAAAATTACATATCTCAGATGATAATCGCAAGAACTTTTCCTTGGTGAATTGGCAGATAAGATCTATGAATTTTGGCTGAAAAAACTTGTCTCAATCGAAGCACACAAAAAATAGTGTCAGGCCATTTTAGAGCTGAGGTGGAGATTTGGCTTTCAAAGACACCAGAAAATTGGACTGTGTAGGTTAGCTGAACAAATCTAAAACGTCTGGAAATTGTGGGTTTCCCCTGGCCAATCTACATTTTGCTGAAAGTGTAGATATCCTGAATCGAACCTTTTGAGTCAATTTATTTTATTATATATTTGTCTGGGTATTCCACAATAGGCTAACCCATTTTTGTAAAAAACAGAATTATTTACCCGGTGGCATAAATTTTGTGCGTAGTTTGTGTAGCCGCAATTTTCAACTTTAAAGCAGGCTTAAACTTATGGATTAGGCAGTAAACT
>JASFFJ010000899.1:0-3009 GCA_050124355.1 Desulfobacterales bacterium
CGGGGTATTCTGCAGGGCGGACTCTGCCGGTCCCGGATTATCAGCGGCACACCGTGGCCCGAAATTCCAGGTGGAGGGCACCACCATCTGGTAGTTGGCGATAACCTGATTGTTAATATTAATCCAATGGCCCAGGGCACCCCGCGGGGCCTCATTTAATCCCATTCCGGAGGCCTTCGAGGGCATGGTCCAGGAATTCATGGTGCCGCCGCCAGCGTTGAGCTGGTTCAGCCAGCCGCCCATGGCATCGGCGATGATCTTGGTTTCCAGACAGCGGGCAGCCGTGCGCCCCAGGGTGGAAAACAGGGCCTCAGCAGGCAATTTCGTGTTGGACAAGAATCCGTTCACGGTGTTGACAAACACTGACTTGCCGCGGCGGTAACCGACCATTACCCGCGCTAGGGGTCCGACTTCCATGGGTTCGCTTTTATATCGCGGCGCCTTCAGCCAGCTGTAGCGGTCGTCTGTGTCGAGCTTTGTATATCGGGGATCGGTTTCACCGGCCGAAGGATGCCGAGCTGTGGTACCGCTATACCAGCTGTGACGAACATGCTCGGCAATCTCTGATAGATCGACATCTTCAATCGAGCCGCCGTCTAGAATGGCGCCTCTCGGAAAGAACAGGTCGTCCGGTTCGACATCCCCCAAGGGAAACTCACCGAAACTCAGAAAGTTTTGATTACCACCGATTTTGGACCAGTCCATATCCGATCTGGACCCGTTGTAAGCTGTTGCCAGGAATTCGACATCTGGCACGTACACCGTGTCGATAAAGTGCTTTGTTTCCTGAAGCAGGTTGTGAAACTCGCTAATGCGGTTGTTGTTGATGTCGCGCCGGCAGGTCACGCCACCGACCCGCAGGCTTTGAATGTGGGGGTTTTTCCCGCCAAAAATCGCATGCATACGAGCCGTATGGGCCTGCAGTTTCAATGCCTCCAAATAATGCGCGGCCAGAAGCAAATTCTCTTCCGGCGTCAAGACGTATTCTGGATGACCCCAGTAAGCATTGGCAAACGGTCCCAGTTGCTTGCTGCTTTCAAATGTCTGGAGACGATCTTTGACGGCTGCAAAATCGATTGAATTTGCCTTTGGCGTCACTTTTGATGCAAGATTTGTCGTTTCCGCCGGATCCGCCCCCAGGGCACTGACCACATCCACCCAATCCAAGGCGTGCAGATGATAAAAGTGAATGATGTGGTCGTGCATATATTGAGATCCCATCAACAGATTACGGATAATACGGGCATTGACCGGCACGGTGAGATTCAAGGCGTCCTCGACACAGCGCACAGATGTCGATCCATGAACGTAGGTGCAGACACCGCAAAGTCTCTGGGTAAACAACCAAGCGTCCTCCGGATTGCGGTCTTTGAGAATTGGTTCGACACCCCTGAATAGAGTGCCTGTACTCCAGGCTTGTGCGACCTTTCCGTCAGAGACCTGGGTTTCAATGCGCAGATGACCCTCGATGCGGGTGATGGGATCGATAACCATCCGACCTTCCGGAGTTGGTGGCGGTGATGGTGGGGAATCTTGATCCTTGATCGTTACCGTCAAGTTGGTGCTTTTGCCTTTGTAGCTAGCGTTTATTTCAAAGGTAATATTTTCCGGGACATTTAAGGTCGTCAAAATACCAGGATTTGTGAAGCCGGCGTATTTTGAATTTTCACTCCAAATCGCATCACCTGTCACGTCTTTTGTTCTTCCGTTGCTATAATGCGCCGTGCACTTATAATCAGCGTTGCTGCCCTCGATTACCTCTTCCGGGCCGCTAATCGAAATGGAAATAAGTTGTGGTTTCGGCATGGCTAATTCCTTTCATCAATCTATAAAGAAAATGCGTGTATAACTTCAAAACTCGATACAAGGTCAATTTTTAATGATCAGCTAATGGTACCCGTCATGTTCTTCTTCACTAGAATGTTCTTCCGATTCACGATAAAAGGGGGTGAAGCGGTCCCAGAAGTCCGGCTCACTGCATCCAATGCAGGGGTGTCCAGCCTGTACTGGCCAGCTGGTCTCATCGTTAAATTTGGCAGAGGGACAGTTGTTGTGGCATTGCGGTCCCTTGCAGCCTATGTCCTCCAGGCAGCGAGATTCGTTCTCACGGTAAGGGCACTGGCTGTGGATGGTTTTCCCGTAAGCAAAGAAAGGACGTCCATCTGAATCACGAGGAGGTAAACTTCCATTAAGGAGATAATCGGCCAGAGTGGCGACAAAATTGATTGGATTGGGCGGACAACCCGGCAGGTTGACAACCGGAATATTTGAAATGTACGAACTCAGTGCACTTTCCACTCCCATGGCGCCGGTCAGATTGGGCCAGGCCGCCGGCAGACCGCCGTAGGAAGCACAATTACCCAGCGCAATGATCCCTTTGGCTTTGGGACACACTTCCTGAGCAATGCTGAGCATGGTGCGGCCGCCGATCATGCCGTAGATCCCATTCTCGGCGGTGGGAATTGCGCCCTCCACCACACAGAAAAATTGCCCCTTTTTCTGCTCGGCCGTTTCAAACAAGATGGTTTCAACCCGTTCCCCGGCGGCCGCCATCAGCGTCTCGTGATAATCGAGCGAGATGGTATCGAAAATAATTTGTTCAAAAGACGGCTCGCTGGCACGCAGCACCGACTCTGTGCAGCCGGTACATTCGGCCATGTGCAGCCATAACACCGACGGGCGATCCTCGGCCGCAAACGCCTTAAAAACCTGGGGTCCAAAAGAAGGTCCTAGTCCCAATGCCCCGGCGACAACCGAACAGTACTTCAGAAACTGTCGTCGTGATATCCCTCGTTGCTCCAGGCGGTCTTCAAATTTCGTCTCAGAATCCATCTAACATCCTACTGAGTTGTTGTTAATGGCTAAAATTTCATAAACTCAGTGATAAGCTTGCTTAGAAAGCAAAAGCAGAAAAGCTCAGGTATCGTTAACAGCATTTCGTCTATACAAAATTTGTTCCATATGGATGATTTAATACCAAAGCCTAAGCATTTTTTGTTTGAAATGGCT
>JASFFJ010000900.1:0-3008 GCA_050124355.1 Desulfobacterales bacterium
TCCCCTGCGTAGACTTTCCGGTTTTGGTGGTTACATGCTCTAAAATAATTTTCAATTCCGGGAAGTCTTTACGCAGGGGACCCAATTCGCGGTCGATAAAGACGGCTTCACGATCGAAAATATCCACCGCGGGATCGCTGGTCTCGCCATGGATCGATAGCGGAAGGTCGAATCTCTGCATGATCTCCAGAACAGGATATACCTTTTTAATGTCCGTGACGCCGTGTTCCGAGTGGGTGGTTGCGCCCACCGGATAGAGTTTTACCGCCGCAAAAAGGCGTTTATCCTTGCCCAGACGGATTTCTTCGGCAGAGGTTTCATCGGTGAGATACAACGTCATCAACGGTTGAAAACCATGGTCGGACGGCAAGCAATCCAAAATTCTGCGTCGATAGGCTTCGGCATCCTTGACGGTTATTACCGGCGGCTTGAGATTCGGCATAATGATTGCGCGCGCATATAATTCCGCCGTAAACGGCAACACGGTCCGCATCATAGCGCCGTCCCGCAGGTGAAGATGCCAGTCATCGGGACGCTTGATGATATGCTCGTTCATCGGTATCCCTTTCTTCAAAATGAATGAATCCGCCCTCAAATTTTACTATAGCCCGAAAAACGATATTTTTTGTTGATGGAATTAAGGTCCATCAAATTGGGTTGATCAAATTTCGTGCCAGGAATCATCGATTTTAATTCTTAATGGGCTTCGAAGCCAAAAGTCCCGGTAGTGTTTTGCAGTGTTTCATAAGTAGAGCTTAGGTATATTTTTTTCTCGAGCAATACCATCGCGCCAATAAAATCGTGGAACGATTTCATTTCAAAAGAGAAAAGTTTTTCAGATAACTATACAAAATTACTGTAAAAAAAATAAAATTTAAAAATTGAAATGAACCGAAAAGCTGAAATTTAACGTTATCTCAGATAGTTAACTATACTTGACTTTCATTTGTGAAAGTGTTTTAAGATTTGCTGAATCGATATTTTGGGGACGCCAAAGTCAAATCTTCACCTCAGGGGATTGCTATGGACGAGACACGATCTTCCATCATGCACAAAGATATCTTCGATTCCACCAGCAATGGTGTGATTGCAACCGATACAGAAGGCCGGATTGTTTTATTCAATCAGCAGGCTGTCGAGATCCTTAAGACCGGTGAAAAATTGGTTGCAGGCCGGGCTGTGCTCGAAGTTTTGCCGATGACCGGACCTTTGGTGATGAAATGCCTCCAGACGGGCGAAGCGCAATTGGGACACCACGTCCATGGCAGAAGTTTCAGTTTGGTGGCCAATATAACACCCATCCGCCGGGATGGTCAAATTATCGGTTCAATGTGCAATTTCCAGCCCATGCAGCAATTCGAAGATTCCGCCAGGAAATTGGAGTCCTATGTAAAATTGAATAAAGAATTGGAGGCGATTTTCCAGGCTTCAGCAGACGGAATTGTGGTTTATGACGGCAATGGCAGGGTCAGGAGTATAAACGAAGTTGCCGCAGAATACGACGGCGTTAAAGCCGATGAGGTTATCGGTATGCATTACACGGATATGATAAAGGCCCGCATCCTCGATCGCTCGGTAGTTCCCGAAGTTTTGAAAGCAAAAAAAAAGGTCAGCGCTCTGGTTAAAGTCCCGCGAACAAATAAGACGTTATTGGTAAACGGAGCACCTGCCTTTGACAATGCCGGCAACATTTCACTGGTCGTCGTAAATTTTCATGATATGACCCAGCTAAACAACATTCTCGAACAACTCGAACAAAGCCGCATGGTTGCTGAAAAATACGAGGAGGAACTGGCAGAACTCAGCCTAAGCGAGCTTGAAAAACACGAGATTGTTATGGAAAGTGAATCGATGAAGCAGATGGTTCAAATGGCAATCAAGCTTTCCATCATGGAAGTGTCCAACATATTGCTTTTGGGTGAATCCGGCACCGGCAAAGGGTTATTGGCCAAATTTATTCACAAAAGCAGCAAGCGCGCCAAAAAGCCGTTTATCCAGATTAATTGTGCTGCCGTCCCGGAGAACCTGCTGGAGGCCGAACTTTTCGGATATGAGAAAGGGGCCTTTACCGGCGCCAATGATCGTGGAAAAGCAGGTCTATTTGAACTCGCCCATGAAGGGACCCTGTTCCTGGATGAAATCGGCGATATGCCATTGGTCATTCAGGCCAAACTGCTAAAATACCTGGATGATTATACAGTTTTGCGTTTGGGCAGCGTAAAACCAAAAACGATTAATTGCACGATCATCGCTGCCACCAATCGCAACCTTGCAGATCTGGTCAAAGAGAAAAAGTTTAGGGAAGATCTATTCTACCGTTTGAACACATTCCCAATTGAAATACCCCCGTTGCGGGAAAGGCCGGAAGACATTTTCGAGCTGACCCGCTGCTATTTAAAAAAATACAATACCCAATTCGGTGTAAACCGGAAGATCTCCAACGATGGCATCGAAAAAATGCAGTCATATCCATTTCGGGGTAATGTGCGCGAGCTGAAAAACATACTCAAAAAAGCTGTTGTTTTGAGTGAACAGCAAAAAATCGACCCGATTGTCATCAAAAGCCTTCAGACGACTGAAGAAAAGGACGGGAAAATCATTCCCCCAAAGCGCAGACGACTTAAATTGGCGGATGAAATTCTGGCCTTGGAAAAGCAAATGATCAAAGAAGCGATGAAACGCTGTCGCAATTTGAGGGAGATTGCGCATGAACTGGGAATTAGCGAACCTACCGCCTATCGCAAAATGAAAAAACATGGGCTTTCTTTCTGAATCAGCGAACAGCAGCAGAATTGGGGGTTGAGGATAGTCCCTTGAGGAGGCTACGGTCACGCTCTACTGCTAGCCGCTGATTTATTAATACTCTTCAGAATAAATTGTTGGAGCGAAACCACATCACAGATATTATTTTGCAATTTTCTATTTTCAGACTCCTAAGGTTTACTGCACGGTATACTTGACCGCCTCTGTTTCATTATTAAAAAGCGCTTTAAAACCATCGACCGAAT
>JASFFJ010000901.1:0-3004 GCA_050124355.1 Desulfobacterales bacterium
GGTAAACAGCTTCGGCCGTCAAATCTGGGTTCCCCCCCACCAAGCGGAGGGCATCAGGTATCGGAACACCTTGATCATCCACTCGATGGGTGAGATCACTGATCGTTAAACGCGAAGAAAGTCCCCTACTTCCTATGGTGGATAAACCGGATTGATTGGCTTCCTCAGCGGTGAAGACGGCTACATCCAGCGGATGGCGGGTTTTGATATCCAATTCATTGAATGCGCGTACTACTTCTAGGCCACAGTAAATCCCTGCGGGTCCATCGAATTTTCCACCGTTGCGAACCGAATCAATATGGGAGCCAGTGAGCAAAACCGCTAAATTGTTACTTGTCCCATTGCGGCGACCGAAGATATTTCCCCAGGCATCCACACGCACATCAAGGTGATATTCATTTTGCATTAATTCGATGATCCGATTTCTGGCTAAAACATCTTCAGGACTAAAGGCCAGTCGGGTAACCCCTCCATTGGGGTCTTTTCCTATGGCTCCAAATGATTCCACAAGATGGGCAAATCGAGTTTCAGAAAAAAGATCGCCGCGATTCCGATTGTGCAGCAAGAGCTGTATGTTTTTGTCTGATTTATTCACTTTAAATTCTTGTAAGTTGTTGCATTCTTGTGAATAAGCTTAGACCGGGTTAGAACTCACCCGCTCAATCCGATATGCATGAAAAATTATTCGCACCCCAATTCATTAGAAATATTGCCAGCAATTTTAACAATAGATGTAATCAGATCCGTTAAAACCTCATTATTTAGTCGATCTTTGGGCCCTGCCAGTGATATTCCCGCTACGAGTTTTCCTCCAGTGCCAAAGATCGGAGCGGCCAAGGCGATGCTGCCGGCGTCAACTTCGCTGTCACTTACGGTATATCCCTGCTTACGGGTAAGTTTAAGTACTTTTAGAAGAGCCGCCTCCCTGCAAATAGTGTTCGGTGTGAAGCGCGGCAAACCGTTGGTCTCAATCCACTTCTTAATGAAAGTATCGGTTTGGTATGCTAGAAGAATACGCGACGATGCACCGGCATGCAGTGACTGGCAGGCGCCTTCTTCGATAGTTAACCGGATGCGTCGGTTCGATTCAATTTTCTTTATGCAAACGGACTCTCCATTTGCCAGAACGGTTAAAAAAACGGTCTCGTGGGATTGAGCGGATAAATCATCCAAAAATGGGAGCGCCGCTTGAACCAAGGAGGATTCATCGCCTGCCAAACGACCTAATCGTTGTATGGATATCCCCAGGTGATATTGTTTGGTCAGTGGATTCTTATGCAGGAATCTATGTTGCGTCAGAATGTCAAGGTGGCGGTAAACCGTGCTTATAGGCAGATTCAATCGAGATGCTAAGTCCTGAGCCCTGAAAGCGTCGTTCTTTTCACCGAAGCACTCTAGAAGATTTAAACCCCGGGATAAGGATGTTGTTCCCATAAATTTCTCATTATATGATATTTATTTTTTATATAATGAGTATTTAGTAGCATCTATTTCCAAACTGTGTCAATATAAAAATTGAGATTAAATTTATTTTATGGAAATTACAGACCAGTCTATGGAAAAATTGTTATTATTAGGGGGAGATGATGTGTCCAATACCTGATACGTGGCATCAGCAGAAAGAAGCGATTGACCAGGGTCAACTTAAACCAAAAGATCTGGTGAATCACTATATAAAGAGGATCCACAAAATAAATCCGGACATCGGGGCACTCACTGACGTCATTCCAGAATCCAATGAATCAGTATCATCGTTACTGGACAACCCGGACATGGAGAGGCCAATCGCAGGTTTGTGCATGGTTGTAAAGGACATGATTGATGTCGCCTCCGCTCACTGCTCCGGAGGCTTAGAATACCTTAAGGGCCGTAAACCCGGATCGGATGCGGATGTTGTCGCGAGGCTTAGGGCTTGTGGCGCGATCATTCTGGCCGTTTCCCGAACTGACGCGGGTGGCTTTGGTATTCGCACCCCTGAAGTGAAGCATCCTTTGGACCCTGATCGGATTGTCGGCGGTTCCAGCGGCGGTAGCGCAGCCGCTGTGGCAGCCGGGCTCGCACCGGTGGCATTGGGCACAGACAGCGGCGGCAGTGTGAGAATCCCCGCCGCGTGCTGCAATATTTTAGGATTCAAGCCTACAAAGGGACGTATAAACATGGATGGTATATTGCCCTTTTCTCCCACTGTGGATCATGTGGGTATTCTCGCAAAATCCGTTGAGGATATCCGGCAAGTCATGCGAGCTGCGGATCCGATTTTCCAAAAGACGGACGCCCAAATTGGCAGCCCAATCAGAATAGGCATCTCCCCGAACTATGCATATGATGCAATGCCTGCAATCAATCTTGCTCTGAAAGGCTTTATTCATGATATGAAATCTCTGAATGTGGAGATTCACCAAGTACATCTGCCGCTTTCATCTGAAATAGCGGTTATCCATGATCGTATTGTAGCCACCGAAGCTAGGTTATCCCATCCTACCCTGAAAAATATGATTCCCGAAAAACTGCCCGAAGTGGTCCGTAAAACCCTGGCTTTTGCGGATACTGTAAGTGAAAAGCAGTACTCATCAGCTTGTGTTAAAAGAAAAACAATAACAAGCAATACCCAAGAGGCATTTCGAAAGGTGGATCTGGTTGTCGTGCCAACCTTACCATGTGTAACGCCGAAAAAAGCAGATGAATTTATCTATCTTGCGGGGAAACGTCATCATATTGATGAAAGTCTCCGCAGATATACCTTCCTGTTTAATCTAACGGGGAATCCAGTTATCAGCCTACCTGTTCAATCAGTAAGTAAGGGGATCGGAATAAGTTTACAACTAGTAGGACCGTTAAAACGGGATGCACAACTTTTATGTTTCGCCTCAAAACTCACAGAACAACTTAAATTACCAATATCTATATAGCTAACCAAAATAATTTATATTGTACAAAATTTATATTACTATCTTGGAAGAGAATATGTGTATCTTGCTTTTACCATTGCTCACTCAATAAAGCA